>JAFPYA010000321.1 GCA_017412445.1 Clostridia bacterium | reverse complement strand
TCGGCCATGGTCTTTTTGAGGAAGGCGCGGTACTCCTCGTTTTCGGGGCGCGCGGGCAGCAGCTCCTCGGTGAGCCTCAACGCCATATAGAACTGGAAGGCCACGAAGCTGCTCTCGCCCTGTGCGCCCAGCTTCAGGCAGTCGTTCCAGTCGGCGTGCAGACCCGCGGGCATGCCGTGGGTGCCCAGATGGTTCATGGTGAAATCTATCGCGCGCTTCAAATGCTCGGTCACGGTGCCCTCGTCGTAGTCAGCGAAGGGCACGACCTCGTCCATGAAGGCGGTGTCGCCGGTCTCGGAGACGTACTTGTACACGGTCGGGAACAGCCACATGGCGTCGTCCGCGCGGTACTTGGGGTGACCCGTGGCGCGCACGTAGCTCTCCTGCTCGGGCGTGTCCTCATGGCCGGGATTGTGAGTGTATTTTACCAGCGGCAGACCCGCGCCGTGATGCACCTGAGCGCTGAGCATGAACACGAGGCGTTCCTTCGCCATCTGCGGGTCGAGGTGTATGATGCCCTGAATATCCTGCACGGTGTCGCGGTAGCCGTAGCCGTTGCGCTCGCCGCAGTAGATCAGGCTCGCGGCGCGGCTCCACACGAAGGTGGTAAAGCACTGGAAGGCGTTCCAGGTGTTGACCATTGTGTTGAAGTCCTCGTCGGGGGTGTCTATGTCGAGGTTGCCCAGCTCGCCGTGCCAGTAGCTTATCAGCGCTTCGAGCTCGCCGCTCACGGTCTTATCCAGCTGAGCGTAGCTGTCCATGAGCGCCCTCGCCTGAGACTCGGTCTTCTGTCCCAAAATGAAGGCCAGCGTCTTTTCCTCGCCGGGCGCGATTTCGAGCACGGTGTGCAGCGCGCCGCAGGGGTTGCCGTTGAAGTTAAGGCTATCGTCGAGCTTGCCGTTGATTACGCTTTGCGGGTTCAAAAAGCGGTTCGCGCCCAAAAAGCGATCGCGCCTGCCGGTGTAGCTGATTACCCTCTGACCCGCCATGCCGAAGAAGCGCTCGCGGCCGTTTTCGCCCTTTTCGTTCACGCCGCAGTAGCGGTTTATGCGCTCGAGTATGAAATCCTTATGGAATTCGGTCTGGGTGATGAACTGGGTGTACTGCATGTTTACGAGGTCCTGAGTGTAGAAGCTCTCGGTGGTGAACTCGCAGTAGCCGAACACGCCTATTTTGCGCGGGGCGCTGCCTGTGTTTTTCACCTTTACATACCACACCTCGTGCTCCGCGTCCTTGGGCACGTAGTAGGTGACCTCGCTCCTTATGCCCCTGTACTCGCTCTCAATCACCGTGTAGGCGGTGCCGTGGCGGGTAACGGTCTTATATTCGTTAAGGGGCTTTTCGGTGGGGCGCCAGGAGGCCGACCAGAAGTCGCCGCTTTCTTCGTCCCTCAAATATACGTACCTGCCCGGCTCGTCGAACTGGTTGAACATGTACCTGAGTATGCGCCCCGCCGCGCCGCTCTTTACGAAGGAGTAGCCGCCCGCGTTCTGGGTGACTATGGCGCCATACGCCGGGGAGCCCAGATAGTTCGCCCAGGGCATGGGCGTGCGGGGGTCGGTGATCACATATTCACGTTTGGAGTTGTCGAAATAGCCGTATTTCATGCTGAACCTCCCGAAACATTTATGGCAAATTTCCAATTATATTATATCAGCAAAGCGAAGCGCTTGTCAACAAGCCGCTGCTTATAGTGTGCTTCGGCCTTATCAAATTATTTCTTCGCCTTCTCGTTTTTTACCGATAGCAGGAAGGTCAAAATGTCGTATTTCGTGGGGACGGCATCGCCCTCAAGGCGGCTTTGGCAGCTCAGGCGCGAAGAGAGCTCGTTTATCTCGTCCTTTGTCACGTCGTCGTCCGGGCGGTAGTATTCGCCGTCCACCAGCCCCAGCTTTTTGCAGGCGGCGGCGTAGCCTGCGTCAAACTCGCGGGGCTTTACGTCCTTGTAGGGCGCTCTGCCGTCTGTGGGCATGCCCTGCGTCCCCGTCGCCCTGAATAAAAGCTGTATGAACTGGGCGCGGCTGAGCGGCTCAAAGGGGTGCAGGTGCAGCACGCATGGGTCGAGCAGCCCCGCCTGCATGGCGCGGTCTATAACGCTTTTGTCCTTTACGCCGTCTATGTCCACGTAGGGCACCGGCAGCGGCGAAGGCGCGCCCGCGATGGGGCTTTTTTCCCTGTCGGAGGAGATAAAGCCCGCGCTCCTGTCGACACTGCGCGCAAGCCCCAGCTCATTGAGCCTTTGAGAAACGTGCCTCGCTATCGTGAACGCGCCGGGGTCGTTGGCGTGGGTCATGTCCTTGAACAGGTCGCGGCAGCCCTCGCCCATGCTTAAATACATATCGTATGTGAACGTGTGCAGGTCTATAAACGGCAGTCCCCTGCGCAGGGCCAGAGCGCGCACGGCCTCGGCATGAGCCTCAAGCAGGTCAAAAGTGCCCGCCGCGTCCTTCGAGGGCACGCGGCTGACCGGGGAAACGAGCACGGGCACAGCGCCCTTCTCAAGCGCGAAATCAATCAGCCGCTCAAGATAATATGTATATTTCCTGTCGGCCTGCAGCAGTCGGCGCTTCTGGTCGTTGTGGCCGAACTGCATCAGCATCAGGTCGCCCGCCTTCACATAGCCCTTTATAATGTCAAAATGGCCGTCCTCCAAAAAGCAGCGGCCGGTAAGTCCCGAATGCGCCATGTTGCACACGGCGTCATCCGGCAAAAACGCGCTGAGCATCTGACCCCAGCCGCAGTAGCTGTCGAATGGATAGTATTCCGATAAGCAGTACTGATCCGCCACGGTGGAGTCGCCGGCTATGAATACGCGGCGCGCCTCGGCTTTTTCGGCGCTCATCGAAAGTATCCTGCCGCCGAAGCAGGAGGCGTAGAGCGCCCTGCCCGGGTCCCTGTCGCGGCTCATGGACGGCATGTATTCGGTAAGGCAGGTATAGAACGTGCTTTCGCCCGCGGGCGCGTCTGGATTTACGAGGTTTCGCCTCTGCCCGAACAATACGCCCCCGCCCTCAAGCGTCACGCGCACCCTGTACACGCCGTTTTCGCTCACCTTAAGCTCACCTGTGACCACCTGGCGCGCGCCCTTTTTGGCTCTTATCCAGCCGGACTGGTCGAAGGCTGCGCCCTTGCCCTCTGAGGGATGAGAAAACAAATCGCCCATACGTCGTCTCCGTTTCATTGAGTTTTTCAGGCAAATTATACTAAAACCAGCCGGCATTTGCAACAGTCATTTTATTGCCCTCACCGGCGCAAATTCGGGCTTTTTATATGAACAGTGCGCGTTTCTAAATACAAAATCAAAAAATCTTCCAAAAACAGCTCATGAGTATTGAAATTTCTGCATAAATACGCTATAATGTTAATAGCTGAATTTGTGCCTCCCTTTAAAAGGGAGCGCAATAAGCAAAGGATTTTTCAGGAAAGGATGAACACTATGAAGAAACTTCTTTCTATCGTACTGGCACTGGTAATGGTGCTGAGCATGGCGAGCTTCTCCACCGCTGAGAACGCGCTGGCCGGCGAGTACGACATCACCGTTTGGGTCGGCGAGTCCATCGTGGATCTCACCAAGAAGCAAATTGAGGATTTCAACGCCACCAACACCATGGGCATCAAATTCAATGCCGTGGTCGAGCCCGTATCCGAGGCCGATTCCGCCACAAGCATGATACTGGACGTTGAAGCCGGCGCGGACATCTACTGCTTCGC
>JAFPYA010000028.1 GCA_017412445.1 Clostridia bacterium | reverse complement strand
TGTTTTTCAGACATACTGCGCTGCGTCTGCTGACCGGCATACGCCGTCAGGCTTCATAATGAATGCGTAACCGGTTTGCGCGCCGCAACCGGCGGATGGAAACGAAGAAGCCCTTCAGCTTCGTTTTTATCCGCCGGTTGCAGTATATTAATCAAGTTTTGAGAATCCTGTCAGGTGATATCACATGCGTAAATCGCGGATTTCACCTCCATCAAGGCAAAATTAAGTGCCGCTCGGCATTCAGGCGGCACTTATAATTTCGCTTTTTACCCGTTACAGCCGGATCTCCAGGCCGTCTGTTGCCAGAACCGTGGGGATGTCCGGCTCTATCAGGCTTTTGAGATGGTAGCATTTCTCTGCCCATTTCCAGCTGTAATGATTGATGCAGAAAAGCTTTGGCGGATGCTTTTTCAACGGCTCCATATACAGCAGCGGATCAAAATGCGCGCACTCGGCTACCACCAGATCGATGCCGTCCCGGGTCGCGAAGCGTGCATAATCCGCTGTTGGGCCGTCGCCGCCCTTCAAATCTCCCGTGAACAGAAGCGTTTTGCCCTCCGCTTCTATCATGTAGGCGTAGGCGTTATCCTTGTGGTTCGTGCGCATCGCGGTTACGCTGATTGTACCGTCGTCGTACAGCTTTCCTTCCTCAACCTTTTCAAATCGCAGCGATTCCCTCAAGCCGTTACAGGTCAGCCTGATCCAGTCCCTGAGGGCGTCTACGATCTGCATTTCCGGCAGGAATACGAGCGGATCGGCCTGCTTATAGTACCATGAGCAGATATCCGTAAACGGGACAAGCCCGTTCGTGTGATCTCCGTGGGAGTGGGTAATAAAGACTGCCGTGATGTCGCCAGGGGTCATCCCGCGCCTGATCAGCTCCGGCACAGGGTCCATTCCCATGTCGATAAAGTACCTTTTGCCGCCGACCTCAAGCAAGGCGCAGGAGCAGTTGCGGTTGGGCTCCGGAACGCCATGACTTGACCCGAAGAAAACAACTTTCATGTTGACTCACCCCCAGATTGTTCTTTGTCTCGTATCAATGTCTCAATGCCAGAAAGCGTAAATCCGCAAAGCGATAGTATCAAACGAATCACGCTGCCGGCCATATCATGGATTTATCATAAGCTCATGATAACCGATAGCATTGTTCACGTCAAGACTTTTGTTGCATTTTCTCATTAATCAAATTGCTCTGCATGCCCAATTTCCCCACGGCGATAATCCATCTCACGGGGAGCACTCGTTGTCTCGGCATTGTTGCCTGAGTAAAAGTTTTGGTTGAAACTTTTTTGCCGTTCGCTTATAATAGCAGCATGGAGCGCGGGGCTCTGCGTGACGGTGGACGGTATTATTATGAAAATGGGATTGAGAGGTGGTTTTATGAAACGCTTTACGGGTTTTCTGCTTGTCTTTCTGATGCTTTTATGCGTCGGGAGCGCCCTGCTCACCGCCAAAGCAGCCGCCGGGGGCAAAACGGTGGGAACCGACATCCTTTTTGAAGATATCACGGACTTCTATTACACCTATGACGCTTCCACAGCTTCGTCGCATTATCAGCGCTACAGGTTCTGTGTACGGGACGGAGTGCGGTATTTCTACCATGAAACCCGTGAGGGCGGCGGCTGGCCGCAGACAGAGGAAGACATAACCCGCTCAGGCACGGTGAGTTTGACGGATGAGCAATGGGCGGCTTTCTGTGAATTGCTCAAGGGCGGCACGGCCCAAAAACGCACGGAATCCCTTGACGACGGGGACGCGGGACCCTGGCTGTTCATCTATTGGCGCGGCGGCGAGGAGGAAGGCCGTGAGTTCTTTTTTGATGACGCGGGCACCGTGCTCGCGTTTGAGGAATTCTGCCAGGCTCTTGCCGGGCAGGCGGGCGAGCACACATTGACGCGCTTTTTCTATTTATTGCACGGAGAAATGATGCCGCGCTCCTGGGAGATCACGCTTAAGGAGGACGGTTATTACATCCGTGAAAACGACGATGAGCCGCGTTATTTTCCAAAAGCCATGGCGGATGAGCTGACGCGCGCCGTCTATGAAAACGGCGCGGAGGGCTGGCAGGGCGTATATGAGACGGAATATCTGGTGCTGGACGGCGAAGGCTTCAGCCTTGAGGTGGACTTTGCGGATGGAGCGAGCGTTCAGGCCAGCGGGGACAACGCCTTTCCGGACGGGTATTTCAGCTTTAAGCGCGCCATACTGGACATCTTCAAGCGGGATAAAATGGCCTTCCTCGCCGGCACATACCTCTACGAGGGCGGAGGTATCGGCGGCGACTTCACCGTCACCCTGAACGCCGACGGCACCTACACCTTCTGCGAAGGGGCGCTCAGCAGCTACATGGGGGCGGGCACGTGGGACGTGTATTACGACGCCGTGTACCTTACGGAGGGAGAAGGCGGCTTTGATTTGTCCTTCATGTTCGGCATAGAGAAAAACGCGCTGGTCTACATTGCCGACGGGTCAGACGCGTTTGTGTATATCAAGGTGCCTGATTATGGGCGCTTCATAAAACAGGCGGCCGGCAGCACCGACCCGTAGAATACGATGATATGAACCAAAACGGGTATCTGGCCGGGCTTACGGCAGATACCCGTTTTTGAAGGAGCCAAGCGAGGCTGCTTTGCCGCTATGGACAAATCCAGTCATAGGCCTTGGGCAAATCAGAGAACGGATCCTGACCGATTGACGCATCGAGTTGCTGCCCCCATGCGGCATGCGCAATCACGTTTGCAAGGATGCGCGCATCCTCAGGCGCATGCGTGTGAAAGCCGTCGCGATAGTGAAGCAGCAGTTTGTCCTCCTCTTTAAGGAAGCGGTATACCTCCGCCGCAGCCCTGTTGGTGACGGATACGCCGGCGGGATTCGCCCATGCGTCGCTCATCGCTTCGGTCATAAGCAGTATGCGCGGCGCTATGAGCGCCTTGAGAAAGTGACAGTCCAGGGGCAGCTCCTGCTCCCTGCCTGCATAGGAGAGCAGCTCGGGCGTGAACCAGTCCGGGAACAGCGCCATCTTTTCAAGCGTGGAGCTTGGCCTCACTTCGCCGTCCTCGCACAGCATGGAGGAATGCACCCTGTAGCAGGCGCCCGCGCCCGAGCAGCCCGCGTTAGGGTTGACGATGGTCGCGCGCTCATCCGTCGCGCCCGCAAGCAGCGCAGTCTTTGCTCCCCGCGAATGCCCGGTAAAGACGATATATCTTTTATCCGCTATTCCCAGCTTCTCCAGCGCGTCTACGCAGCGGTGGTAACCCCAGGCCCAGGCGGCCAGGCCGGTAAAGCGCAGGCCGGGATACACGCCGTACAGGCCTTCGGTGTGCTCCTTGCGCACATCCGCCGCCAGCTCCGTGCGGTTGAAGCGGACGAATATCGCCCCGATGTCCTGAAAGGGCTGAAGGAACGCCTCCTTGTACATGTAATCAAAGCAGGCGTCGCCGTCGATCACCGCGGGGTATACGTCTTTCTTTTCCGGTGGGAACACGACCTGCATTGAAAAGCTGATCGGCCTTTCGTATGTCCCCGTGAGTATACGGTAACTGGACAAGCGCGCGCCCTCATATAAAGGCTCGACGCTTACGAATTCAGGGGCGGGGGGCAGCCCGCCATATTGAAAATCCACCGCAAGGCGCATAAGCTCCTTTTTGCGCTGTGCCCAGGCTGCCGGCGAAGCGACCCGTTTGCCGTTTTCAAGCAAAAAGGGATCTGGCAGCTTGCCTATCAGCCTGTACCTGGCGAGGCTTGCCTTAAACATATATCCCATCTCCGTCAGAATAAATCAGAAAAATGCAGCCTGCGCCCCGTAAGGAAGCGCAGGCTGCACAGGCCTGCTCAGCGGTTGTCCGCCCACCACTGGGTGGCTTCCGCTTCGTACTGAAGGCCGCCTTCGTTTTCCCACCTTGCGATGTACTCGGCGTATTCCGCTTCAACGTCGCCCGTGGTTACGATCAGGTTGGCCAATGCTTCCATCTCGATTGCGTTGAGCTGTGTGCCGTACTCGGTGTAGGCGTCCAGAATGACCGGTATGTACGGCCAGTCGCGGGCCACTGCCATTTCCTCCTGCTGGGATTCTCTGGCAAAGGCATTGTAGGTGCGCACGGAGGAGTTGTCAACCGTCCAGCCACCTCTGCCGGCGCTGTAGACGTAGCCGCCCGCGGCTCTGTGGGTTACGTCGTCGGCGTACTCGCCTATGCGCTCATACAAGCCGTTTTCTTTGTCAATCCAGCGGTACATTACGTCTTCGACGCCGAGGAAAACCAGATCGCCGCCCTCGGGCGTATAGTACAGGTAGTCCAAAAGCCTTATGGCGTCCTCGGGATGCTCGCAGCTCTTTGCGATGACCGCGCAGTAGGAGGAAAGGTCGGCGTAGGGCTTTTTGCCGCCGCAGATCTCGCCGGTCTCGTCATCGACGATCTCTATGCGCGCGAACAGGTCGCCCGGCTGCTCCGGAACCTCAAATACGTAGCGGCCCGGATACCAGTTGCGCATGGAGCCTACGCTGTTCCAGTTGAACATGCCCACCTTGCCGTTCCAGAAGCGCTCGAAGGATTCCATCTGGGTCATCGTGGCGAAGTCGGGATCGAGTATGCCCTCCGAGTAGAGGGTGCGCAGGAATTCGATGCACTCGAGGTATCTGGGGTTCTTCATGTAGGTGGTCACCGTGCCGTCCTCAAGAAGGTTGAGCACGTTGAAGGGAATGCCGAAGGCACTGAACACGTGCTCCCAGGTGTTGGGGGCCTTGATGGCGGCCACGTAGCCGTAGGTGTCGTCTTCTCCGTTGCCGTCGGGATCGTCAAAGGTGAAGGCGCGCATCACCTCGTACAGCTCGTCTACGCTGGTGGGGTTGTCGAGGCCAACCTTCTCCAGCCAGTCCTTGCGGATAAGGAAGGTGTTGATCACCAGACCGGAGCGGTCGTTCAGGCCGTACACGGCGTCGCCCTCGTTGATCAGCAGCTCTTCCAATTCGCCCTCCTCGTAGGAGGCCAGTATGTGGGGGCCGTACTCCTCGAGGTAGGGCCTCATGTCCGTCAGCTTGCCCGCGTCTCTCAGATCCAGCGCGGTCTGACCGCTGATGCTGAATATGTCGGGCAGGGTATTTGCGGCAATCAGCGTATTGATCTTGGTCTGGTAGTCGCCGGAAGAGATGTAGTTCACGACCAGATTGATCCCGGTGCGTTGGCGTATCTCGCTCAGCACCAGGTTTTCGTCTGTTACCGTGTTGTCGCCGGACAGCATGAAGGTTATGGTATGCGGCCCATCTTCAGCCGATACCACCGACATGGCGGACAAGCACAACAGCAGGGCGAGCAGCAAAGATAAGAGCTTCTTCATTGGGATTCCTCCATTCTTTATATTGTTATCCCTTTACAGCGCCTACGGTGATGCCCTTAGTGTAGAAGCGCTGCAGCCAGGGATAGGCGATCAGTATTGGAATTACCGACACCGCGACGATTACCATCTGCACCTGAGTGTCGCTCACGTATTCCTCGGTTTTTCCCGCTACGGTCATGGCGGCGTTGGACGAGCTGGTCTGCAGAAGCACCTGCCTTAAATACAGCTGCAGCGTCTGCAGGGAGAGCTTGTTGGTATACAACAGCGCGTCCATGTAGCTGTTCCAGTTGCTTACGCCGTAGAACATGGCTATGGCCGCAAGCGAGGGCGTAGAGAGGGGAAGTATGATGCGAAACAGTATAGTCGTTGCCCTCGCGCCGTCTATGCGCGCGCTTTCCTCGAGCTCCGGCGGCAGAGACAGCATGTAGTTGCGCAATATGAACATGTTGTACGCGCTCACAGCGCCGGGCAGTATCAGCGCCGCGAAGGTGTCGATGAGGCCCAGATTCTTTACCAGCAGGTAGGTGGGAATGGTGCCTCCGCTGAACAGCATGGTAAAGAATATGTACATGGATATGATTCTTCTGCCCTTGAGCCTTCTTATCGAGAGCGGATAGGCTGTGAGGGCGGAAAGCAGCACGCTCAGCGCCGTGCCTATAAGCGTCTTGAGTATGGTGTTTTTGTACGAGACCCAAATCTGGGCGTTGCGCAGCACCAGGCCGTAGCTGAAGAGGCTGAAGCCCTTGGGCCAGAAGAAAAGCCCGCCGCCCAGCGCCTTCGCGCCGTCGCTTATGGAGTACATAAGCACGTGCCAAAAGGGATAGATCATCACGATGGAAAGCATGCCGAGCAGCACAACGATGATGCGGTTTCCTATGCGCTCGCCGCGGGTGCGGCGAATTCCGCCGGAGCCTCTGCGCTTCACGTTTTCTTTAGTCGTCATCGGCGCTACCTCACATTATGCCGCTCTCCGGATCGACCTTCTTGGCAATCCAGTTGGTGCCCAGCACCAGCACAAGACCGATCACGGATTTGAACAGGCCTGCCGCCGTGGCCAAAGAGAACTTGGCCTCCTCCATGCCTATGCGGTAGACGTAGGTGTCTATGATGTCGGCCACGGAGATGACCAGAGAGTTCGACATGGCGAAGATCTGATCAAAGCCCGCGTTCATTATGCTGCCCACGCGGAATATGAGCATGATGATTATCGTGGGACGCAGGCAGGGCAGGGTCACGTGCCACATCTGCCTCGGCTTGCCCGCGCCGTCAATCATTGCGGCCTCGTACAGCTGCTGGTCTATGCCGGTGATTGCGGCAAGGTACACGATCGTGCCGTAGCCGGAGGACTGCCACAGATACGAGATTATCAGCACGTTCAGAAACGTTTCCTTCTGCGCCAGATAGTTTACGATGTCTATGCGTACGCCGAAGGTCTCGTTGATGCTTTTGAGCACCTGCGGTATCGCGCCGGTAGAGAGGTTGCAAAGCGCGTACAGCATGCCGTAGATTATGAACCATGAGATAAAGTGGGGCAGTATCACCGTGGTCTGCACGTATTTTTTGTACGCCCTCGACCGCACCTCGTTTATTAGCAGCGACAGAATGATAGGCATGGGGAAGCCCCACAGTATCTTCAGGAAGCTTATGATTATGTTGTTCATGAAGGCGCGCTGAAACGCCGCCCTCTGAAACAGATCCCTGAAAATGCCAAAGCCAAGCCAGTTGGCGTTGTCAAGCCCGCTTACGATGTTGTAATCCTTGAAGCCTATTATCACGCCGTACATGGGCGCGTATTTGAACACCGTGAAGTAGATCAGACCCGGGATCAGCAGCGCGTAGAGCAAAAAGTCCATGTGCAGGCTGCGCACGAAGCTGTGCCAGGCTGAGACGCGCTTTTTGGGCCGACAGCCGGAGTTCACCAAGCTTTTTCACCTCCCGTCTGCACGGGGCAGCTGTGCTGCCCCATGTTACTGCCGCCTTACCACTTGCCGTTCCAGGGGTCCAGCAAGTCCTTATCCAGCTTGCGGGAGCCGGCCTTCTTCTGCTCTTCCATTCGGGCCTTGCTGAACAGCTCTGTGCTGAGATACGCCTCTTCGATCTCGGAGGAAGCGTCGGCGTTTACGCCCGGTATCTCGCGCGTGTGCTGGCCGATGTTCACGCCGGAGGCTATGAGCTCGTTTTGCAATTCCACCCTGTCCAGCTTTCTGGGGGTTATGCCCTTTTTGCAGCACAGCGCCGCGGCAGTGCCCGCCGCCTCGCCCATCGCAAAGCAGCACATTATCAGGCGTGCGCCGGACTGCGCCTCTACGTCGCTTGAGAGATTGCGGCCCGCGGCCAGAAGGTTGTCCAGCTTCTCGGGAATCAGCGCGCGGTAGGGGATGTCGTAGTATCCGCCCGGCTCAAACTCGGCCTCGTTGCCGGGTCTGCCGTGCACGTCCACGAGGGGCGCGCCGTTGGGCGGGGGCGTGGTGGAGCCCCAGCCGCCCGCGTTGCAGATGACGTACTGGGTCTTGCCGTCTATTTCCATCGCCGCCCATTTCACGTTGCCCGGGCCTTCGTAGTTGTGAATGTCGTAGCCGTGGGTCGACATGGCGATTACGTCGTCGAACTTGCGAAGGTGCGCTATGTCGGAGGCCGTCAGCACGTATTCGCCCACTATGCGGCGGCTTTCGCGCACGCCCATAAGCGCGCCGGTCTGGCTGAGCCAGCTGTTTTGGAAGCCGTCAATGTTCTGCTTGATCCACTTTGCCAGGAAATCCGCCTCCTCGCGGCCCTCGAGGTACATGCGGGTGATGTCGTGGGTGTCGATGGGGAAGCAGTTGCGTGAATGCGCAAAGCAGATAGAGACCTCGTCCATGCCGCAGTGCTCGGGGCGGCCGGGCAGGTGGGTGATCCAGTTCAGGTGATTGTCGACCTCGAAAGGCAGCGATCCGTCCTCAAGGCCTCGTCTTATGGCTTTGAGCCATCTGGGATCGTCCGCCTTCTGGGGAGAAGTGACGTATTTGTCCCAGTCGACGCCGGAAAGAATGAATTCGAGCGAGCAGGCCTGGCTCATCCCGTCGCCGGGTCTGCCGCACACGGTCCTTGCGCCCGCAAAATACGCCGCGTCGGAGTCGCCTGACGCGTCCACGAATTGCTTTGCCATAATCGCCTTGGGGCCGGTCTTGGTCTGTATTACCACGCCGACGATAGCGTCCCCTTCGACGATGGAGTCGATCACCTGAGCCTGAAACAGCACGTCGCAGCCGTATTTTTTGATCATGCGATCGAGTACCAGCTTGTGCTTTTCGGGGTCGGTGTTTCTGTGCCAGAGCCCCTTTACCTTTTCGAGCTCCTGAAACATCTCCTTGCCAAGGCCCGAGACGAAGTCAAGCGGTATATTCACAAGCCCCAGCGTGGTAAGTCCGCCGAGGGCCGTAAAGGTTTCGAGAATAACGGTCTTCAGGCCGCGCTTTGCCGCCGCCATGCCGGCCGCCGTGCCCGCCACGCCGCCGCCGATTACCACGACATCATAGAAGTCCATCACGGGGATGCTGCCTGCCGACACGGCGATTCCATTGGCTGTTTTATTGAAATTGATCATACTGTGTCCTCCAACATCTCACTTGTCTTCCACTGCCACGATCGCCTCGGATGCGCAGTTGTCGGCGCAGCTTCCGCAGCCGACACACTTATCGGGATCGATGTGGGCTCCTGTTTTACCCACTACGATCGCGCCTACCGGGCACTCCGTTTCACACATCCCGCACAACGTGCAGCCCTGCTTTACTTCATAAACCAATGTGATCAGCT
The DNA here is from genome assembly GCA_017412445.1 of Clostridia bacterium. GTDB lineage: Bacteria > Bacillota > Clostridia > Christensenellales > Aristaeellaceae > RUG14130. The sequence goes on along the minus strand of JAFPYA010000028.1, from coordinate 1,900 downwards.
CCTTTCGCTGCATTCATTAGAATTAGTATACACAAAATAATACGACATTGCAATGTTAAAAGTTGATTATATTACGAAAATATCCGATGTTTTAATTGATTATTGACGTTCGTTTAACTATAATTGATTAGGCAGAGAATGCACAGGGGGCGATTGATTGGGCGATAAAGAGGACATCCGTTTACTCACAGACAAAATCCTGCAGATCGCGTACGCGGTTGAAACGCTTTCCGGGGCGAGCGTGTCGTTTTTTGATTCCAACCTGTACCTCAACCAGCTGGGCATCATGGCGTTTATACCCAAAAAAATGTGCCATCACGATTGTGAGTACTGCAAATTCGTGCGCAGCCTTCCCGGGGGACGCATACGCTGCATCAACTGTGACAGGCGGGAGATACTTGACGGAGCCGGAGGCTCGCAGCTCCCGTTTTTGCATAACTGCCACGCGGGGATAACCGAAATGGCCGTGCCTGTCATGTACCGCGGACGGCTCATTGCCCTTGCATATTTGGGACAGGTGCGAACCTCTGATATGGACGAAAACGTGAGCGCGGCGCTCGTCGAGCTCGGCGCGCAGCAAAGGGAATGCGCTCTGCTTTACTCACGCCTGCCGATGGTGGAGCTTGCTGCTCTCAAGGCCGGGGCGCTCTTGCTGAAAAGCGCCATAGAAGGCGCGCTGTCCCTTCTGCCGGAATTGCTCGTGAGCCGGGTTTTCGCGGCGGCGGACGCCTCCGTGTCGAGCTATGTCAAACGCATAAGAAACAGACGTCCGGATCACACCTACACCATTCGTGAAATTGCGGACGAATTGTTCATGTCTCCTGAAATGCTCAGCCGCATCTACCACAAGGAAACCGGAAACTCACTCAAAACCGAGCTGGACGATGTCAGCTATTTTCTGGCAAAGCGCCTGCTGGAGGAGGATCACCAGTCTGCCGCGGCAGTCAGCGCCAATCTCGGCTTCAGCAACGAAAACGAGCTGAGGCGCTGGATGAAAAAGCGTGCAAAGATGCACTTCGCCCCAAGCGTAGACGTGCCCAGGGAGCCAAGGCAGTATGCGCGCATGGCGCAGGAGTATCTGCATGAGCACTACCGGGACAAGGTGCGCGTGGGCGACATTGCGGCGCTATTGGGCATCAGCCCGGATCACCTTAACCGTGTGTTCAGGAAAAGCACGGGTCAATCCCTGACGGAGGCCTTGTGGGATATGAGGCTGCGCTCAGCCGAAAATGAACTTTTACAGGACGGAGCGACCGTAAGCAGGGTGGCGCGGCAAAACGGCTTTGGCGGCAGGCTCGCCTTTGAAAAGCGCTTTTATGCGAAATACAATATGTCGCCGGAGCTCTATGTGAAAAAAAGTAAAGCCCGTAATTTCGATCAGGATAAATAATAGTTTCTTTTACAGGAGGTGCCGTGATGAAGCTGAATATGCCCGGGCGCGAGGTGCCCACAGCGGGCGAATGGGACGTTATCGTATGCGGAGCGGGCGTCGCGGGCATCGCCGCGGCGCTGTCCGCAAGGCGCGCGGGCGCTCAGCGCGTGCTTTTGCTTGAAAGGGAGTTTACTCCGGGCGGACTTGCGACGCTCGGCCTCATCACGATTTACCTTCCCCTGTGCGACGGGAAGGGCAGGCAGGTGTCCTTCGGCATCGCCGAGGAGCTCATGCGCCTGTCGGTGTCGCATGGGGCGGAGGAGGAGCTTCCCCCGTGCTGGACGGGGGAGGGCAGCGCCGGGGAAAGAGAGACGCATCGCTGCCGCTGCCGCTTTAACGCTCAGATGTTTGCCTGCCTCGCCGAGCGATTGCTCCTTTCAAGCGGCGTCGACATACTCTACGGCGTTCAGCTGAGCGGGACGATAATGAATGGCAGCGCCCTTGAAGCTGTAATCTGCACGCAGCGCA
>JAFPYA010000320.1 GCA_017412445.1 Clostridia bacterium | reverse complement strand
TGTTTATCACTGAGAACGCGGCTACCGCGCCGGCGTCCGTGCCAACGGAGGTCAGCATTTTGTTCACGACCGCTACGAGCACCACGCCCGAGGCCAGATTAAAGCCTGCGGGCAGCCCTTCCTTAAACAGCTCGATTATCTTTTTGCGGCTGATCAGCTTAAAGGAAAAGCGGAACACGCATTTTTTGCCGAGGAAATACATGAGCGCGATGGCCGTGGCTATGTAGTAGCTCAGCGACGAGGCGAGCCCCATGCCGAACATATCCCATTTGAGCATGAGGGCGTTGAGCAAATCGAGCCCCACGTCGCTCACCGTCATGCCCAGCACGGCGATTATCAGCAGGCGGCTTTGCCCCGCCATCTGCAAAAACGGAACCAGCACGAGCGATGCCATCATCGCCGGCGCGCCTATTATGAAGCCGCGCATGTAGCCCTTCGTCTCTTTGAAAAGCGTGTCGCTTTTTGCCGCGCCCAAAAGCCTGCTGAGGGGCGAGGCCAGCAGAAGCACCAGCAGCATGAACACAAGCGAAATGCCCGCCGCGAGTGCCGCCGCCGAGGAATATGCCCGGTCGGTCTCCTCCTTTGAGCCCAGACCTATCGAGCGCCCGCAGCACACCTGTATGCCCGCCGCGAGCAGCGAGCCTATCGCGCCGCTTATGAGCAGCACGGGGTTTGCCAGCCCATAGGACGCAAGCGCCGGCTTGCCCAGAAAGCGGCCTATCATTATGCTGTCTATCATCAGGCACAGCGACACCGTGAGCGCCGAAAACGTCTGCGCCAGAAGCATCTGCCTTACAAGCTTTCGTATCATTAATCCGTCTCCGTTTCGATATCTCTGCGAAGTATAACAGGAAAACGGACTTAAGTCAATAACTCAAATATGAAATCCGACCCTGCTTATACATGTTTTAAAAGCGTGACAAAAACCTACGCGTATGTTATAATCGTTTCAAGCAATACCGTTTGGAGGAAACGCATGAAAAGGTATGTTATTGCGGCGCTTGCACTGATGCTCGCCTGCGCGATGGGCTTTCAGGCCTTTACCGAAAACGCCGGCGATTATGAGCGCGCTATGGATCTTATGCAGCAAGGAGACTACCTCGGAGCCGCTCAGACTTTTCAGTCGCTCAGCGGATACATGGACTCCAATCGCTACGCCATGTACTGTTACGCAGTGGTGTACGCCGAGCGAGGCGAGTACGAGATAGCCATAACCAACCTGAGAAGCCTTACCGGTCTTACCGGTTTTCTGGACAGTGGACAGCTGAGCGTGTACTACGATGCGCTCAAATATGAGAGTCTGGAGGATTACGAAACTGCAGGCTCAATTTTGGAGAACATTTCGCTCTACAAGGACAGCGCCGCGCGCACCGCCTCATACCCGGAAAAGATACACGCCCGCGACTACAGAAAAGCGGATGCGTTGGAAAAGGACGGATACTCTACGAGGCGGATTATTACGCCGCCGTTACCATGATGAACGAGGGCAGATACGAGGAGGCCATGGGCGCGTTCGAGGCGCTGGGCAAGTATTCGGACAGCGCAGAAAAGGTTTGCGAGGCTGCCTATCTCAGGGCGGAGGAATTATTTAACCAGGGAGATTACAGCGCTGCCTTCAGTATGTACCAAATAGCGGGCAGCTATGCGGAC
>JAFPYA010000319.1 GCA_017412445.1 Clostridia bacterium | reverse complement strand
GACGGTGTTCCAGTCGCTGCCCGTGGACGGCATAATAATCGTCACCTCCCCCCAGGAGCTGGTGGGCATGGTGGTGCAAAAGGCCGTGAACATGGCTGAAATGATGAACATCCCCGTGCTGGGTCTGGTTGAAAACATGAGCTACATACAGTGCCCCGACTGCATGAAAAAGATATATCCCTACGGCGAAAGCCGCTTAAGCGAGGCCGCGAAGCTCGCCAAGGCCACGGCTACCGCGCAATTGCCCATAGACCCCAAGCTCGCCGCCGCCTGTGACAAGGGCATGATAGAGCTGTTCGAGGGCGATTGGCTGGACGATATGACCAAGCAAATTTTTGAATAAAAAACACACAAAATAACTGTTTGGAGGAAACTACTCATGGCGAAGATCATCGGTGCTTCTTTACCCAACATCCCCTGGCAGGACAGACCCGAGGGCTGCACTGACGTAGTGTGGCGCTACAGCATGAACCCCATTGTGCCCCGCAACGCCATCCCCTGCGCCAACTCCATATTCAACAGCGCCGTTGTGCCCTTTGAGGGCGAGTTCGCCGGCGTGTTCCGCGTGGACGACAAGCGCCGCGAGATGCGCATCCACTCCGCGCACAGCAAGGACGCCATTCACTGGGACATCGATCCCGAGCCCTTCGTGCTGCTCAATCCTCAGGCCGAGGAAGTCGGCGGCTTCGTGTACGGCTACGACCCCCGCTGCTGCAAGATAGGCGACGAGTGGGTGGTAACCTGGTGCAACTGGTATCACGGCCCCACCATCGGCGTGGCCACCACCACCGATTTTAAGACCTACCATCAGAAGGAAAACGCCTTTTTGCCCTTCAACAGAAACGGCGTCATGTACCCCGAGAAAATAAACGGCAACTACGCCATGCTCTCCCGCCACTCCGACAACGGCCACACCCCGTTTGGCGACATATACTACAGCGAGTCCCCCGACCTGTGCTACTGGGGCAAGCATCGCTACGTGATGGGCACCAAGGGTGGCTGGCAGTCCACCAAGATAGGCGCGGGCCCCATACCGATAAAGACCGATGAGGGCTGGCTGCTGTTCTACCACGGCGTGCTCACCAGCTGCAACGGCTTTGTGTATTCCTTCGGCGCCTGCCTGCTTGACCTTGAGAAGCCCTGGAAGGTCATCGCCCGCACCGAGCCTTACCTCCTCTCTCCCCAGATGCCCTACGAGCAGATCGGCGACGTGCCCAACGTGGCCTTCCCCTGCGCGGCGCTCACCGACGCGGACACCGGCCGCATCGCCATCTACTACGGCGGCGCCGACACGGTCATCTGCATGGCGTTCTGCAAGGCGGACGAGGTAATCGACTTCATCAAAAAGAACAGCAAGGTGTAATAACTAAGCCTTTTTACAGGTAAATGTTTTACGACCGACCGCAGGGGCGGCGCGACAAAGGCGAAAAGAAGCGCCCGCGCCGCCGCACAAGCGCTCCCGCGCGTCCGAGGGCGGCAAGGGCAGTCAGGGCAAAGCGTCCGCGCGCTGCCCGCCCCGCCTACAGGCGCGTAATCAACGCTCCCAGGCGCAAGCGTCATCTTTTGCTCAAGACGATACTTGCGCTTGTGCTGTTGCTTGTGCTTTTTGCGGCCGGCCTTTATTTTATGCCCGTGACTGCGCTGGGCGGGCAGAGCGCGCCCGGCGCGACGGCGGAGCTGCCCGGCGGCTACACCCACGTGCTGCTGATTGGCGTTGACACCAACAAAGACGAAACCAGCCGCTCTGACACGATGATGATTCTGTCCGTGGGCAAGGGACAGGTGAAGCTCACCAGCCTGCAAAGGGACACAGGCGTGCGCATAGAGGGCAGAAGCGGCCTTACGCGCTTAAACGCCGCCTACACCTACGGGGGCGCTGAGCTGCTCATGAAGACGATAAACCAGAATTTCGGCTTCGACATAAGCCTCTACGCGCTGGTGGACTACGACAGCTTCCCCGAGCTTATAGACCTGCTGGGCGGCGTGGACATAGAGGGCATCACCCTTGAGGAAATAGAGCCGCTGAACCACAACATACGCGACGTGCTCTGGCGGCGCTACCACGCGGGCGAGCTGACTCAGGAGGAGATAACCCTCATCTACCTGCGCGACGAGGTGACCGCGCCGGGAGACCTTCACTTAAACGGCCTTCAGGCGCTGGGCTACAGCCGCATACGCAAGACCGACAGCGACTACATGCGCACTCTCAGGCAGCGCAAGGTGATTTCCGCCGCGCTCAGGAGCCTTAAGGGCGCGGGTCCCGTAACGCTGATTCGTCTGGCGAGCGAGGGGCTTGAAGCAATCGAGACCAACATGAACCTGATACAGCTTTTGTCCCTTGGCGAAAAGGCGCTTCTGGCCTCGTCCGTC
>JAFPYA010000318.1 GCA_017412445.1 Clostridia bacterium | reverse complement strand
GCCATGGGCTTTTCGGTAAGCACGTGCTTGCCCGCCCTGAGGGCGGCGATGGCCATGGGAGCGTGCAGATAGTGGGGCGTAAGCACGTGCACTATGTCCACGTCAGGATCGTGTATCAGCTGCTGCCAGTCGCTGTAGGGCCTTGCGCCCGTCAGCGCCGCCTTTTCGGCCAGCTTATCCCCGTCGATGTCGCACACGGCGGTGATTTTCGCCTTGCTTAAATTCATAAGCGCGTCCAGATGCACCTTGCTTATGCTGCCAAGACCGATTATGCCCGCACGGAGAAACTTTTCCATTTTGCTTACTGCCTCACTTTTCAAACTGTTTTGTTTTAGCGTTGAAGGTATACATTGCCACCGAGGCCGCCACGGCCAGGTTGAGCGAATCTATGCTGCCGGACTGGGGTATCTTTACGCTCTGCCCGTAGCCGGCAAATTCCGCGGGTAGCCCCGCGGCCTCGTTGCCGAATATCAGGCTGTGTGCGCGGGGCGCCTTTATTGCGACATCGTCAAGCGGCCTCGCCCCGTCCAGCATGAACGGGTACATTGCGCGCGACGTAAACTCGCTTAAGTAATCGCCAAAGCGCTCGTACACGTGCACCCTCAGCAGGAAAAACGCGCCCATAGAGGCTCTAAGCACGTGCGGGTCGAACACGTCCGCGCAGGGGCGGACGAGGGCGATGTCCCTGTAGCCAAAGCCCACCGCCGAGCGCATGGCGGTGCCGAGGTTGCCAAGGTCGCTTATCTGGCAAAACACCGCGTGCGGCGCGTCTTCCTTTAGCGCGCTCTGAAATTTTTTGAACACTATAGCCGCGAAGCAGTTGTCCTTGCCGCTTTCGCGCCTGAGCACCTTCTGCGCCGTCTCCTCGCGGACACCCAGCTCAACGCACCTTTTCCTCAGCGCATCCACGCCTTCGCCCTGCGCGTCGGCGCTCAAAAGCAGCCTGAGAGCAGACTCCGGTCTGTTTTCGAGCAGCAGCTTACAGGGATAGCTTCCCAGACAATAGCTGTAGTCCAGTTTTTTGCCGTAAGGCTCAAGTGAAGGCATGTGTACGCTCCGTTATAGTATTTAAAACTCTGTTTTGCACTGGGCAAGGCGTGGGTGGAGCCTGTCCCTTTGGCTTAGTATTATCTCGCCCGCAAGCGGCCAGGCGACGCCTATGTCGGGGTCGTTCCAGATTATGCCGCCCTCGTCCTCGGGGTGGTAGATGTCGTCGCACTTGTAGGCGAACACGGCACTGTCTGACAGAACCTGAAAGCCGTGGGCGAAGCCGCGGGGGATGTACAGCTGCCGCCGGTTTTCGCCGGAGAGAAGCGCGCCCACCCACTTGCCGTAGGTTTTGGAGCCCTTTCTCAGATCCACCGCCACGTCGAACACCTCGCCGCTTATTGCGCGCACGAGCTTGGCCTGCGGATGGGTTTTCTGAAAGTGAAGCCCGCGCAGCACGCCCTTTACCGAGGAGGACTGGTTGTCCTGCACAAAGCGGCAGCCAAGCCCCGCGAGGGCAAAGTCCTGCTCCCTGTAGGTCTCCATGAAGCAGCCGCGCTCGTCCCCGTAGGCCTTTACGTCTATTATGTATACGCCATTTATGCCGGTTTCGGTAAAGGTGAAGTTTCCCATTTTCGTTCCCTGTCCGCTTTTAATATCTCAGCTTGCCGTCCGCCACGTTTTTGAGGTGCTGCCCGTAGGGGCTGCTGCCGTACCTTTCGGCGGACAAAAGCAGGGTTTGTCTGTCTATCCATTTGTTGCGGTAGGCAATCTCCTCGGGGGCGGAGATCTTAATGTCCTGCCGCGTTTCTATCATGCGCACGAAGTCTGTGGCCTCGACAAGGCTGTCCACAGTGCCTGTATCGAGCCAGGCGAAGCCGCGCCCCAGAAGAATGCCCTTGAGCATGCCGTCCTTCAGGTACATGTCGTTCAGCGCAGTTATTTCAAGCTCGCCCCGCTCGGAGGGCCTTACTTCCTTCGCCCTTTTGCTTACGCCCTTCGGGTAAAAGTACAGGCCGGTTATGCAGTAGTCGGACTTGGGCGTTTTCGGCTTTTCCTCTACCGAGAGTATGTTTCCCTCGTCGTCTGTCTCCATTACGCCGAAGCGCTCGGGGTCGTTTACGTGGTAGCCGAATATGGTGGCGAAGCCGGCCCTTGCGTTTTCTGCGGCCAGCCTGAGCCTGTCGCCGAGGCCGCCGCCGTAAAATATGTTGTCGCCAAGTATCATCGCGCAGTCGTCGCCGCCTATGAACTCCTCGCCCAGTATGAACGCCTGCGCCAGCCCGTCGGGGGAAGGCTGTACGCAGTAGCTCAGCGAAACGCCGAACTGCGAGCCGTCGCCCAGCAAGCTTTCAAACCTCGGCGTGTCCGCGGGCGTGGAGATGATGAGTATCTCCCTTATCCCGGCCAGCATGAGCGTGGATAGGGGATAGTATATCATGGGCTTGTCGTACACCGGCAAAAGCTGCTTGCTCGTGACCAGGGTCAGCGGATACAGCCTCGTTCCGGCGCCGCCGGCAAGTATTATGCCCTTCATCGCGTCTCTCCTTAAATGCTTGCGGTCGCGCCCTGCGCCTATGCTTGGCGGAAGAACGGAACAGATATTAGTCCGTTCACGCTGCGCACACTTATTCATGCTGTATTGTACTATCAATATGTGGATATTACAAGACACATCTTGTTATAAAAGCGGTAAATCCGTCATGCCGGGGCGCTGCCGGAGCCCCTTGCTATGCCATATGCGCGGGGGCTTTTCGCATATAAAACGCATGCCGGCGGCGCGTGCAGGAGAGCTGTCAAAAACGCCCGAAACAGGTTTGAAAAACGGTGTAATATTTTATTCATAATTAAAGAAAAACCGGCATAAATTCGGGCCTGAAAAATTATCCACAAGCGAAATTTTCCACAAACTTACCCCGTGTTTCAGGGCTTTTTGCACGGTGGCGGCCGAGGTTATCCACACAATTGTGGAAAACTCTTTCACATATCCACAATTTTAAGCGGGGAAAAGTCTGTTTAGGCGCAATACCGAGTCTTTTCAAAAATATTACGAAAAGATGACAGACCGCGGTCTGAGCCCGCCCCTTACGCCCACAAAAACGCCGTCCGGCAGGCTTTGCGGACGGCGTGAATAACATTTTTTTAGCGGGTCATTTGGTGCGGACACTATTTTTCCGCTTCGACCAGCTTGCCCAGCTTGCGCTTGACTCTCTGCAGGGCGTTGTCTATGGCCTTGTAGTGGTGGCCGCTGTCGGCGCTTATCTGGCGGTAGCTCTTGCCTTCTATATAGCCCTGCAGCGCGTCGAGCTCGAGGGGCGAAAGCAGCGCGGCCAGCTTTTCCCTTATCAGGGTGAACTCCTCGCCCGAGAGCATCTGGTTTTCGGGGCTCGCGTGCTCGTCCTCCTGTATGACCTCCATGAGCGTTCTGTCGCTTTCGCCCTCGTACACGGGGCGGTTGAGGGATACGTAGCTGTTTAAGGGTATGTGCTTTTGGCGCGTTGCGGCCTTTACGGCGGTGATTATGTGGCGGGTGATGCAGATGTCGGCAAAGGCGCGGAAGCTGCACTGACGGTCGTCGCGGTAGCTGCGTACCGCCTTGTACAGGCCTATCATGCCCTCCTGCACTATGTCCTCGTGATCCGCGCCCACGAGAAAGTAGCTGCGCGCGCGGGAGCGCACGTAGTTTTTATACCTCTCCATGAGCAGGTCCATCGCTTCGTTGTCGCCGTCCTGCGCCTTGAGCGCCAGCTGTTCGTCGCTTAGCTCGATGAGCTTTTCCAATATGAGAAGCTTCCTTTCCTGAATTTGAACGCCCGCATCAGGCGCGCGCGCGGCTCGCCTGAAACAGCATTATGCCCGCCGCCACGGAGGCGTTGAGCGAATTTATTCGCCCCTTCATGGGTATGGACACGATCTTGTCGCACTTTTCGAGCACCAGGCGCGAGATGCCCTCGCCCTCCGCGCCTACGACTATCGCGCAGGCGCCGGACATATCGCAGCTATATAGGTTTTCGCCGTCCATGTCCGCCGCGTACACCCACACGCCGCGCTCGCGGATTTCGTCTATGGTGCGGGCGAGGTTGGTCACTCGCACCACCTTCATGTATTCCACCGCGCCCGCCGCGGCCTTCACGCACGCGGGATTGAGGCCCGCCGACCTGCGCTCGGGGATAATCACGCCGTGCGCGCCCGCGCACTCGGCGGAGCGGATTATCGCGCCCAGATTGTGGGGATCGGTCACGCCGTCGAGCAGTATCATAAACGGGCTTTCGCCCCTTCGCTCGGCCTCTTCAAACACCTCGTCAAGCGTTGAGTATTCGGCGCTCGACACGTAGGCCAGCAGCCCCTGATGGTTGGGGTACACCTGATCCAGGCGGCTCTTTTCTACCTCCTGCACCACCACGCCCGCGTCCTTCGCCATGCGGACGATCTCCCTTGCGGAGGAGGACAGGTCGCCCTTCATGACCATCATTTTTTCCATGGGCCGCCCCGCCTTGAGCGCTTCGCGTATGGGGTTTCTGCCCACGAGCAGGTTTTCGGGCTTTTCTTCTTTTGGCTCGTCATGGCGCGGCGCGTTTTCGCGCGCTATGGCGGCTCTCTTTTTCGGGTCTTTGTAGTTGCGCTGGTTTGTGCCCGACCACTCCTCGGGGCGCTTGCCCGAGTGGTTGCCGTGATAGGGCATTTTCGGCTTGTCGTCGTATGGCATCAAAGGCTGCCCTCCATTTCGGTTGCGTTCCTCAGCAGCTCGTTCAGGCGCTCGGTCTGCTTTGTAAGGTACAGATAGCCCATCAGCGCCTCCAGCGCGGTCGCCCGCGCGTAGTCCATGGGGTCGGCGTGCTTCGTGGGCGTCTGCCTGCAGTTGCGCGCCCGCTGGACTATCGCCTTTTCCTCCGGGGTCAGCAGCGGCTCTATTTTTTCGAGCGCGCGCGCCTGAGAAGCCGCGTTTACCACGCTTACCGCCTTGTCGCTCAGGGCGTGCACCTTGCCGCCCCTGAGCGTCACGTGCGCGCGCACGAACAGGTCGTACACGCTGTCGCCCACGAACGCCAGTTCAAGCGAGCCGGGCTTTTGGCCGTGGGGGAATACGCTGTCCTTTTCGTCAGGCATTTTCGATGAGCTTATGGAGCTTGTCGTAGTCGGCGTCCCAGCGGGCGTTGTCCTTTTCGTCCCAGCTGTAGGCCTTGTCGCCGAAGGAATCGCGCACTATCTGCCTGAGCTCCCACAGATCCTCAACGTCCTTTAAGCCTATGGCCTGCATAAGCAGGTTGCCTATCACCGTGCCCTCGCCCGCGCCAATCTTCACGGGGCGCTGTATGGCCTGAGCGGTGTAGCGGTTGAGCAGCTCGTTTTTGCCGCCGCCGCCCACTATGTAGAGCGTGTCGATGTGCTGGCCGGTTATGTCCTCGATGCAGCCCAGCGCCCAGCGGTACTTTAGCGCCAGCGACCTGTATACGATGTCGGCCACCTTGCCCACCCTGTCCTTTTCGCCTATTTCGCCGCCGTGGCGCTTTACGTAGGCGCAGATGCGGTCCACCATGCCGTCGGGGGCGAAGAACAGGTTGTCGTCCACGTCGATGATTTCGCCGGTGAGCGCCTCGGCGTTTTCGACCTCGTTTACTATGTCGGCGAAGGAGAGCTTTTCAAGCCCCGCCTGCTCGCGCTCAGCGTTGAACTGCTTGCGGCACTCCTGTATTATCCAAAGCCCCATCACGTTTTTGAGCATGCGCGTGGTGCCGTTTATGCCGCCCTCGTTTGTAAAGTTGGACTGCATCACCTTGGGCGTGCACACGGGCTTTAACGTCTCCACGCCTATCAGCGACCATGTGCCGCTGGAAATGTAGGCGAAGCTTTCGTTCTTCACGGCGGGCACGGCGGCCATGGCGGAGGCGGTGTCGTGAGAGGCCACGGCTATCACGGGTATGTCGTAGTCGAGGCGGGGGCAAAGCTCCCTTCTGAGCAGGCCGCGCACTGTGCCGGGCTGCTCAAGGGGCGCAAAGATCTTTTTATTTATGCCGAAGGCGTCAAGCACCTCGTCCGCCCATGTGCGCTTTACGGGGTTTATGAGCTGGCTCGTGGAGGCGATGGTGTACTCGGTGCCCATTTTGCCGGTCAGGTAGTAGGCAAACAGGTCGGGCATGAACAACAGCGTGTAGTCGCCGTTTAAGTACTTGCTCTCCTCGGGGTCGCGCTGCATGGCTATGAGCTGATACAGCGTGTTGAACTGCATGAACGCAAGGCCGGTGTATTTGAATATTTCCTCCTTGGACATCGTCTTGAACGCTTCGTCCATAAGGCCGTTGGTCCTGTCGTCCCTGTAGGAGACGGGATAGTAGGCGAGGCGGCCGCTTTTGTCCACAAAGCCGAAATCCACGCCCCATGTGTCTATGCCTATGGAGTCGATGTGCACGCCCATGTCCGCGGCGATGTTCAGCGCGGTCTTCATCTCCTCAAACAGCCGGTCGGTCTCCCACGCGAGGTGCTTGCCCTGCGGCGTGGCCTCGTTGGGGAAGCGGTAGATTTCCTCCAGCTTCAGTATCTTTTTGCCTTCGGTGTTAAGGTAACCGAGTATGGCGCGGCCGCTTGAAGCGCCAAAATCGAAGCCCAGATAGCAGCGTGTGTTTTCAGCCATGTCGAGTCCTCCTTATATTTGTCAAGCCTTGCGGTGTATATTCGCTTATCCTTCCGGCGGGCGGGGCGTTAAGCCCGTTTATAAGGCGCTTATATTCGCCTTAAGCGCCGCCGCGCTGTATTTTATCTGTCCCTCTCGGCCATGTAGGAAGCGTCGTTTGGCACGCTTCTCCAGTTGCTGAAGGGCAGCACCACGTTTCTCACTTTGCCCAGTATCATGTCCTTGGTCACGGGGCCCACGTGGCCGGTGGCGTCGTTTGTCTGATAATAGTACAGGTCGGGGCCGTTCCAGGCTCTGGAATCGTGGCTGTTGTAGCGGTTGTCGCCCACCACGAAGTACTCGTCCTCGCCCAGCACGTAGGTGTAGTCGAAGGAGTATCTGCGGCTGTCTGCATCGGTTATGTCCAGACCGGAGCCGTTCAGATAATAGCTTATGCTGCCGTCCTCGTTTTTTTCGTAGGTGCAGTGAAGGTAGCTCTGCGAGCTCGGGTCTATAGCCACGTCGTTAATGTAGGTCACGCCCTGCACGCGCTTTACCGTGTCGCCGGGCACGCCCACCACGCGCTTTACAAAGTCGGTCTTCACGGTAAGAATGGGCAGCTTTTCGCTGGGCCACTTGCTGGTGCGGCCGGGATAGTGGCATATCACCACGTCGCCCTTTTCGGGGGCGGAGCCGAAGCGCACGTCGAAGGCGGTCACAAACAGCCTCTCGCCGTCAATTAGCGTGGGGTCCATGCTGGAACCGGACACGGTGATTATCCTTGCCACGTAGTTCACCAGCAGGTACACCACCACGAAGGCGAACACGAGCGAAAAAATCCAGTCCTTTATGTCCAGAAACACTAATTTGCCGCGGCTTAAGCCCATGGCCTTGCCCTTCTTTTTGTTAAGAAGCAGCATCTGCCAGAACGTGGGCTGAGCGCCCGGCTGCGCCGCACTTTCTGTGGCTTCCGCGTTTGCCGCGCCGCCGTTTTCGCCCTGAGCGGGGTCGAGATTTTTGTTTTCGTCGCTGTTCATTTCAAAATACTCCTTAATTCAAGTGATAAAAGCCTATCTGAACATCCTGCTGGGCGGCCAGATTATCTTGCCCGGCGTGCCTATGAAGCTGGCGCTCGTGACCAAGCCCAGCTGGCGGGAATCAAGCGCGCCGCTTTCGCCCAGGTCGTCCGCAAGCATCAAAAACTGATCCGCCTGCAGTATGCCGCCCGCGAGCCCCTCGGCCGCGCCCAGATTTACGGGCGTGCCCTCTGCGGGCACGAGCCACTTGTCGCCGTCCTCGCGGGTGATGACCTCGTCGCCCTCTACGCCCGCCACGCGGCGCACCAGCGCGCTGTCGTTTGCGGCAAAGCGCACGTACACGAGGTCGCCGCGCCTGACCTGAGTCACATCCATCAGCTTGTTTACTATAACGGTGTCGCCCTTGCGGTAGTCCGACGAGGCGGCGTACTGCTCCGTCCAGCTGCCCGTGCGGTTCACGGCGCTCATGGCGTTTGTTTTCATCTTAACCGGCTCAAACACGAAGTAGCGCACTCCCAGCGCTATGGACGCGAGGATAACAAGCACGAGCAGGAAAAGCAAAAAGCCCTGCCTGCGCTTTTTTCTGAGCAGTTGCTGTTTTTTCTGTTTTTTGCTGAGTTTTTTCTGTTTAGACATTTGCGTTGTCTCCCGTAGAAGCGTTATTGCCTGGAATTACCTTTTTGCAGCGCCTTTCAAAGTCCTGCCTGTCGAGCATCACCACGTGGCCGCAGCCCGCGCACTTCATTTTGACGTCCGCGCCCACGCGCGTGAGCGTCCATGTGTCCGAGCCGCAGGGGTGAGGCTTTCGCATCTTTACGCTGTCTCCCACTTGTATGAACATATCGTTTTCCCCGCCAAATACTTAAAGCTCGTAGAAAAACCGCCTGCCCAGCACGTCGCTTATCCTCAGGCACAGCCCGGTTTCGTTTATCGGCACCCTGATTTCGCCCTTTAGCGCGGGCTCCTTGCGGCTGCGGGTCTCGGAGGCGATTTCGTAAAACACGCCGTTTTTCACGGTGCCAACCGCCCAGCCGTTCACCGCGTCGAGGCCGCCTGTCTCAATGGGCAAAAGTCCCTCCTCGATTTGAAACGCCTCGAGGTACACGCTGGCAAAGGTTATGCCCTCCACGCGCTCGGCCTCGCACAGGGGCGCGCCGTCGTTTTCGGGGCGTATAATGCAGGCGTTTTCGCCCGCCCTCGCGCGCGCGAGCTCGGAGCACAGGGGGTTTGAGTCTATGCCTATAAAGCGCCGCGAGTATTCCGCCGCGGCCTCAAGCGAGGTGCCGCTGCCGAAAAACGGGTCGAGCACCGTGTCGCCCTCGCGCGAGGCGCACTTCACTATGCGCTCGAGCAGCTTTAAGGGCTTTTGTGTCTCAAAGCCGGTGCGCTGGGGGTCGCGCTGCTGCAGATGGCTCACGTCCGTCCATACGTCCGAGGGCGGCACGGGCTCGTCGTCGTAGTAGCGGTAGGTCTTGCCGCCCACGGTCATGTGGCGGTAGGTGCGCCCGTCCTCGTCAACGCCCCTGGCCATGTGGTTTTTCCTCTCGCCGCGCTGCACCTCGGCCACGTCGTCTATGTGCAAATCGGGTGCGTCCGAGGCGGCGTAGAGCAGTATCACGTCGTGCTTGCGGGCAAAATTGTACTTGCTGCGCCCGCCGCTCTCATACGCCCATATTATCTCGTTTATGAACCTGTCCTCGCCGAATATCTCGTCCGCCATCAGGCGTATATAGGCGTTTGCCCTGTAGTCCACGTGTATGAATATCAGGCCGTCGGGGGCGAGCAGCTGCTTTGAAAGACAGAGCACGCGGCGCATGAGCGCAAGGTAATCCTCGGTTTTGAGGGTATCGCTGTACGCGGGCAGCACCAGCGTTCCCTTGCCGCTTTTCCACTCGTCTTTGCCGACCATGGCCTTGATTTCAAATTTTTTGCCGGTCATGAACGGAGGGTCCATGTATATGAGCGACACGCTTCCGGGACGCTCGGCGCAAAGCTTTTCAAGGCGGCTCACCGCGTCGTCCACGTATATGGCGTTTTCGCCCGTGCCGCTTATTTCGGCCGTGATGCCTCTTATCAGCTTAAGCATAAACCTTCCTCCCCACGATATACACAGTCATTATACCATTTTTTTGCCTCCTGTTCAAGACCGGGACGAAGACTAACATATTCTCAACAAAACCGCCAAATTCCCCGACAGAGGGCACGGACGGCGGGGCTTTACAAATTTGACGGCGTGTGGTATAATGGCAGTATGAGAAAGTATACAGCTATGGTGCTCGCCTTTATATTTTTGTTTATGGCGCAGGCGGGCGCCGAAATTCAAACCGCAATGCCGGGCTGGACAGACGATGCGCTGACCGTGCCCTCAAGCGTCGTGTCCATAGAGGCCAACGCTTTTCAGGGCGTGCCCGCAACGGGCGTGGTGCTGCCCTCGAGCGTGACAAACGTTTCGCCAAACGCATTTAACGGCATGGAGAACCTCGCCTACATCTGCGTGCTGAACGACAACGTGAGCCTCGGCGCAAATTCGCTTGGGGCCATGGATTCCGATATACAAATCTGGGCTCACGAGGGCTCTACCGCCGAGGCCTACGCCGAGGCCTACAACCTTACGTTTGTGAGGCTTTATACCTTCGAGGAATCGCTTATGGAGTACGCAGCCTCAAAGCTCGGCACAAAGTACGTGCGCGGCAGCTGGGACTGCGTGCTTTTCGTGCGCAACTGCTACCTTACCGTGTTTGGCATACGCCTGCCCGACACCTGCCGCGGCATGGAAAAGCTCAACGAAAGCAGCCTTGTGGCGAGCCAGCATCTTCAGGTTACCCGCATCACGGATCTGAACGCCCTGAAGACCGGCGACATAATCTGCTGGAAGAACGACGAGGTCAACTACTGCACCCACGTGGGCATGTACGTGGGCGCGGGCAAGGTGAACGGCGTAAACTATTCCAGCGGCGTGTTCATAGAGAACTCCAGCGGCGCCGGCAAGGTGCGCTACTGGCGCATAGAAATGAACAATCCCCGGAGCTACTACGTGCGCAATTTCATCTGCGCCTGGCGAATTTTACCTTAATCAAGTCAGCAGGAGTCTTTACTGAAAAATGCCCGTAAAAGTGCCCGATACGCTGCCAGCCGTGGCGGCGCTTAAGCTTGAAAACGTATTTGTGATGACGGACAAGCGCGCCGTCTCTCAGGATATACGCCCGCTGAGGGTGGCAATAATCAACCTGATGCCCACAAAGGAGGCCACCGAGACGCAATTGCTCAGGCTTCTGAGCAACTCGCCTCTTCAGGTTGAGGTTTTTTTTCTGCGCATGAGCAGCCACGAGAGCCGAAACGCCGACAAATCCCATCTGGACACGTTCTATATCACATTTGACGACGTGATCGCAAAGGGCATGCGCTTTGACGCGATGATAGTAACCGGCGCGCCGGTAGAAAAGATAGACTACGAGCAGGTGGACTACTGGGACGAGCTGACCCGGCTGATGACCTGGGCGGACAGGCACGTGTATTCCACGATGTACATCTGCTGGGCGGCGCTTGCCGGCCTCAAATGGCACTACGGCATTGAAAAGCTGGTGCTGGACAAAAAGATAGTGGGCGTGTTCAGACACACCGTGCTCGACAGGCGGCATCCTCTGGTGAGGGGCTTTGACGACGTGTTCTTCGCGCCCCACTCCCGCTACGGCACCGTGAGGAGCGAGGACGTGTACAACGCCAAGGGCCTGCGGGTGCTGGCTCAGAGTGACGAGGCCGGGGTGTACCTTATGTGCTCAATAGACGGCCGCCGCGTGTTTGTGACGGGTCACTGCGAGTACGACCGCGACACGCTTCTCAGGGAGTATCAGAGGGATACCGCAAAGGGCATCACCGACTCCTTCCCATGCAACTATTTTCCCGACGACGACCCCTCCAAGGAGCCAATGATGCTCTGGCGCGCGCACGCCTCGCTTCTGTGGGCGAACTGGCTCAACTACATGGTATACCAAAATACGCCCTACGACCTCGAAAAACTGACCTGACGCGCATTTTCGCACATGAAAAAGCTTGCTTCTTTTGTATTGGCGCTTTTGACATTGTGCCTTACGGCGCACGCCGACCGGGGCACGCCCGAATTTGTGACCGAAATCACATCTGCCCGCACCGTGGTAATTCGCTGCGCGGGTGATTTTGTTATACACGACAATCTGCTCGCCTCGGCAAAAAAGGCCGGGGGCGGCGAGTACGACTTTTCGGGCATGCTGTCCGAGGTCGGCCCCTGGCTCGCCTCTGCGGACTTCACGTTTACAAACGTCGACGGCGTGATGGGCACGGACGAGTTTGCAAAAAGATACGGCTACACGGGCTATCCCTCCTTCAGCACGCCCAACAGCCTCATATACAACTTAAAGGACGCGGGCGTGGATCTGCTGACGCTTGCCAACAACCACGCGCTGGACTACTGGTACAACGGGCTGATTTCCACGGTCACGGCCGCCGAGGAGGCGGGCATGCCGACTGTGGGCGGCTACAGGACGTACACAGAAAAAATCACCCCGCGCATAATCACGATTAACGACATACGCTTTGGCTTTCTGAACTACACCGACAACCTAAACCAGATGGACAAGCGCAGCGCCCTTGACAAGGAGGCGCTCGAGTACGGCGTGGACTTTCTGGAAAGGGCGAACGTGAGGGCCGACGTAAAGCGCCTGAAGGACGCGGGCGCTGAGGTAATAGTGTGCTATATGCATTGGGGCATAGAGTACCGCACCACGCCCTGCAAAAGCCAGCTTTCAAACGCACAGATGCTCGCCGACGCGGGCGTGGACGTGATTATAGGCGGCGGCCCCCACATGGTGCAGAAGGCGGAATACGTCTACACAAAGGACGAAAACGGCCAGAGCAAGCGGGTATTGTGCCTGTATTCGCTGGGCAACTTCTTAACCGACCAAAGGGCCGTCCACAGGGACGCGGGCATAATCTTCGATTTTACGGTCAGCCGCGACGAGGACGGCAAAATCACGATCTCGAATCCCACCTACCGCACCACATGGGTGTGGAAGCGGCAGAGCGGCTCGACGTTCAAATATACGGTGGTGTTCTCAAGCGGGGACGCCTCGCGCCCCTCAGGCATGAGCGACAAGGATTACAAGCGCATGCGCGAGAGCGCGCAGCAGACCGTGGAGCGGATGAGCGAGGGCTGCGCGGTTTACGCAGGCGCGCCGGACACCTCCGAGCCCATGGTCATAGTCCCCGGACGGGGCAAATAAATAAATGCTTACGGGAGAAAAGCGAATGAAAAGAGTCCTTGCGCTGTTTTTCTGCCTGTGCCTGATGTGCCTTCCGGCCCCGGCGGAGGAAACCGAAAGCCTTGAAGCGCTCTACGCCGATAAGGTGGTGTATCCCGCGGTGCAGGCGCTGTGCCGCGTGGGCACGGACGATTTAAACAAGTGGGGCACCGACAGGGTGGTCAAGCACTCATCGGCCGCCTACGAAATAATCACCCGCTACGACGCGGGCTGGTTCAGCTCCGTGCGCTCGAGCACTTATCTCGACTGGCGCAGCGAAAACTGGCAGCGCACCGGCGAAAAGACCTTCGAGTGCGACGCGTACTGCGTAAACCGGATCACCTTCAGCCTTGAGGCCGTCACGGTGGACTTCGCCGTGGGCTATCACCTTGTGTTTGAGCAGACCGATGCGCGCAAGGACACGTGGCTGCTTACGGATTTTTATAATCTGCCGGTGGAATCCGATGCGCTGAGGGCGGAAAAGTTTTCTGCCATCGACGAGGGCATACACGTCTATCCCGTGGCCGGGCACAGCTTCAGGGGCTTCATGATGGTTATAGACGACCCCTCCCGCGTGTTTGTGGGCACTACCAACGAGTTCAACAGGAAGCTCGGCGGCTGGCGCGTGGATCAGCTCTATCAGAAATACGACGCCCTGGCCGTGATAAACGGCGGCGCGTTTGAGGATGGCGGCGGAGGCGGCAACGGCGCCGTGCCCGCGGGCTACGTGGTCTCCCAGGGCGAGGTCAAGAGCTACAACTCCTACAACAACCCCGGCTGCAACGTGATAATGGGCTTTGACGGGGACAACGTGCTGCACGTAGGCAAATTTACAAACGACCAGCTTAACGCAATGAAGCTGCGCGACGCCATCGCCTTCAACTGCGCGCTGGTGACAGACGGCGAAAAGGTCGCCATTTCGGACAAATATTACACCTACAGCGCGCGTTCCGCTATAGGGCAGGATGCCGAGGGCAGGGTGCTTCTGTTCGTGGCCGAGGGCAGACAGCCCGGCTCCTTCGGCGCAAGCTTCTTCGACCTGCAGGACGTGATGCTCGAGTACGGCGCCGTGAACGCGGGCAACCTCGACGGCGGCCACTCTTCCGCGATGTACATGAAGGGCGAAAGCGTCTACAGCGCCTACCCGCTTGCGGTTTCCCGCCGCATGCCCGCCGCGTTCATAGTAAAATAAGCCAAAGCAGCAAGCATACGGAGGTATACAACATGCACGTGCTTCTCTTAAACGGCAGTCCCAACACAAAGGGCTGCACATACACCGCCCTTGAAATAATCGCTTCCCGCCTGAAGGAAAACGGCGTGGACTCCACCATAGTTCAGGTGGGGCGAAAGCCCATAATCGGCTGTCTTGGCTGCGGCGCGTGCCGGAAGACCGGCAAATGCGTCTACGGCGACGACGGCGTGAACGCGGCGCGCGACCTGCTGGAGCAAAGCGACGGCATGATAGTTGGCAGCGCGGTGCACTACGCCTCTGCCTCGGGCGCGATAACCTCGTTTCTCGACAGGATGTTCTTTTCCCGCCCGAATGCGTCGCTGCGCATGAAGTTTGGCGCCTGCGTGGTCAGCTGCAGAAGGGGCGGCGCGTCCTCCACCTTCGACCAGCTGAACAAATACTTCACCATCAGCCAGATGCCCGTGGTCTCCAGCTGCTACTGGAACATGGTGCACGGCTTTACGCCAAAGGACGTCCTGGCCGACAGGGAGGGCGTGTCCACGATGCAGACGCTTGCCGACAACATGGCCTACCTCATCAAAATGAAGCACGCCTTTAACGAGCCACTGCCTGAGCTTCCCAGGCACTATACCACAAACTTCGTCCGCGAGGATCTGTACGAGGATTAAAAATTCATTAAAGCAAGCGCCCCGCAAAGGGGCGTTTTATGACGGGAGAAAACAATGAGCCTGTACGCGATAGGGGATTTGCACCTGCACTTTCAAAGCGAGCTCAGGGCGCCGGGGCAGCTGAACAACCCCGCGTGGGAAAACCACGAGGAGACGCTCAGGCAGAACTGCCTCAAAATGATCAAGCCCACCGACACGCTGGTGCTCGCGGGCGATCACAGCTGGGGCAAAAACCTGAGCCTGTGCGAAAAGGATCTGGAATACATTTGCGCCCTGCCCGGCCGCAAGATACTTCTGCGCGGCAACCACGACATGTTCTGGGACGCAAAGAAGACCGACGCGCTGAACGAGCGCTATAAGGACAGGCTGTTCTTTCTGCAAAACAACTTCGCCTCCTACGACACATACGCGCTCGTAGGCACAAAGGGCTTTACCTTCGAGGGGCCGTTCTATATGCGTCAGGGCCGCATAGTGGGCTGGGACACGGACGCGGAAGAGCACGCGAAAAAGCTGGTCGAAAGGGAGGAAGAGCGCCTCGAAGCCTCGTTTGAGGCCGCCTGCAGGGCGGGCTACAGCCGCTTCATAATGTTTTTGCACTATCCGCCCACCAACGTCCTTGAGACCTCAAGCCCCTTTACGCGCCTTGCCGAAAAGTACAAGGCCGAGCAGGTGATTTACGCCCACTGCCACGGCGCCACCCGCTTTCACGACAGCCTGACGGGCAGGTACCGCGGCGTAAAGTACAGCCTCGTTTCCGGCGACTACCTAAGGTGGAAGCCGCTCAAGGTGCTGTAGACAAGGTATCGTCAAAGAGGCGCTTATGCTTTTTTCTGCACACAAAAAAAACGCGCGTCCGGGGTTTTCGGGCGCGCGATTTTTATTGCTTAGATTTTCCTTATATAGTTCTCTTTCCTTGCGGGGGCGGGGCGCTTGCCCTCGGGTTTTCCGTAGCCGAGGATGACGTTGCCGACACCCACGCACTCTTCGGGGAGACCCCAGGCCGCCTTAAGCGCCTTGCCTTCCTCGCTTTCAAATGCCTCGCGGGCGCGCCAGATGTAGCAGCTGTCTACGCCAACGGCGTTTGCGGCGTTGAGAATATTGCCTATTACGAGGTTCGCGTCGGCAATTTTGATGAGGCTGTCGTTTTCGGCAAACACCACTATCACCGTAGGAGCGCCGTAGAAGGTGTGCGCGTCGGGGTTGCCCATGGGCGCGGCGTTGAGCCTTTCGACTTTGTTGAGGGTGTCCCTGTCCTGAATTGCGACTATGAACGGGGACTGCTTGCCCATGCCGGTGGGGGCGTAGGTGCCGGCCTCAAGTATCGCGTCAAGCGCTTCGGCCTCCACCTGTCTGTTCTCGTAGGCGCGGCAGCTTCTTCTGGTGAGCAAATTGTTCAATGCTTCGTTCATGGCTCTGGCCTCCTTATCCTTTAAAGCTGTAGCCCTTGTCTTCTACCGCCTGCTTTACGGCGGCCTCGTCGTAGTCGCCGCACAGGGTCAGCACAGCGCTGCCTGTTTCGTGGCTGGGCGCGGCGGAGGCCACGAAGGGTAGCTCCTCCAGCGCCTTTTTCACGTTCATTTCGCAGTGGGGGCACATCATGCCCTCGATTTTGACGGTCTTTTCCATAGTGTCGCTCCTTTCTTCGCTAAAGCGGCTGTCGAGCAGGGGAGGATAAAGTTTTTCGCCCCGCAGGGGCTTGTCGCCCTTGCCGCTCTTTATGTCGATCAAATTGAGCCTCAGCGCGTTCATGCACACGGTAAAGCTGCTCAGGCTCATCGCGGCCGCGCCCACCATGGGGCTCATGCTCAGCCCGAACAGCCCCGCCGCGAGGGGTATGCAGATGAGGTTGTAGAAAAACGCCCATAACAGGTTTTCGTGTATGTTTCTTAAGGTCTTGCGGCTCAGGCGCACCGCGGCGGCCACGTCGCTGAGCGAGCTGTTCATAAGCACCACGTCGGCTGAGTCTATCGCCACGTCCGTGCCCGCACCTATCGCTATGCCTGTGTCCGCGCGGGTCAGCGCGGGCGCGTCGTTTATGCCGTCGCCCACCATCACGGTCTTGCCATGCCTCTGCAGCGCCTGAATCACCTGCTCCTTGCCGCCGGGCAGCACGCCACTTGCCACCTCGTCCACGCCGGCCTGGGCGGCTATGGCGCGGGCGGTGCGCGGGTTGTCGCCGGTGAGCATCACCGTGTGCAGCCCCAGCTTTTTGAGCTGCGCTATGGCAAGGGCGGAGTCGCTCTTTATCGCGTCCGCCACGGCGATTATGCCCATGAATCTATCGTCAAAGGCGAACAGAAGCGGCGTTTTGCCCTGAGACGACAGCTGCTCGGCCTGCTCTTTTGCCTCAGGCGGCACAGCCGTCTGTGTGCTCATGTATTTCAGGCTTCCGCCCAGCAGCCTCTTGCCGTCGAGCTCGCCGCTTAGGCCGTTGCCGGGCAGCGCCCTGAAGTTTTCCGCGCTTCGGCCTTTGATTTTGTCGTTTTCGGCCTTTAAAAGTATTGCCCTTGCCAGAGGATGCTCGCTTTTGCTTTCGAGCGCGGCGGCGAGGGACATAAGCTCCTTTTCGCTCACGCCTTTTGCGGGCAGCAGGTCCGTGACCACGGGAGTGCCGCTGGTGATAGTGCCGGTCTTGTCCAGCGCGATTATCCTCGCCTTGCCCAGATTTTCAAGCGCGGAGCCGGTCTTAAAGAGTATGCCTGTCTTTGCGCCCTTGCCGTTGCCCACCATTATGGCCACGGGCGTCGCCAGCCCCAGCGCACAGGGGCAGGAGATGACCAGCACGCTTATGCCGCGCGCCAGAGCAAACGACAGCTCGCGCCCGCCGATTACAAGCCAGCCCAGCGTGACCAGAAACGCTATTGACATCACCGCCGGCACGAACACGCCGCTCACCCTGTCGGCTATGCGGGCGATGGGCGCCGTGGTCGCGGCGGCGTCTGAGACCAGGCGTATTATCTGGCTGAGCGTGGTGTCCTCGCCCACGCGGGTCGCGCGGCATTTGAGGTAGCCGCTTTGGTTAATTGTGGCGGCGCTCACCCTGTCGCCCGCTGCCTTGTCCACGGGTATGGATTCGCCGGTCAGCGCAGCCTCGTTCACCGCGCTTTCGCCCTCGAGCACCACGCCGTCCACGGGCACGCTGTCGCCGGGGCGCACGGCGAATATGTCCCCGGCTTTTACCTCTTCTACGGGCACGGTCACCTCTTTGCCCTCGCGTATCACCTGGGCGGTCTTTGGGCTTAAGCGCATAAGGCTTTTCAGCGCGTCCGTGGTTTTGCCCTTTGAGCGCGCCTCGAGCATCTTGCCCACCGTGATGAGCGCGGGTATCATCGCCGCGGACTCGAAGTACAACTCGTTGTGGTAGACCTGCATCAGCGCCTCGCCCTCGAGCGAGCACATTTTCAAAAGCACATACACGCTCCAGCCGAAGGATACGCTGGAGCCCAGCGCGACCAGCGTATCCATGTTGGGCGAGAGGTGAAACAGGGACTTAAAGCCGCTCGTAAAGAATTTCTGGTTTATTACCATCACGATCCCCGCAAGCAGCAGCTGCAAAACTGCGAGGCGTATGTGGCTTTCGGTGAAGTAAGCGGGCACAGGCCACGACCACATGTTGTGACCCATGCTTATGTACATCAGCGCGGCAAGAAACGCCACGCTGTAGATCAGGCGGCGCCTGAGGGCGGGCGTCTCGGTGTCCCTGAGCGCGTCCTGGTATGAAGCGGACTTGGCCTTGCCTGCGCCCTCGCCCTTGAGGCTCGCGCCGTAGCCCGCCTTTTCGACGGCCTTGATTACGGTTTCGGGGCTTGCGCTGCCCTCTACTCCCATCGAGTTCGTAAGCAGGCTCACCGCGCAGGCAGTCACGCCCTCCACGTTTTTTACGGCCTTTTCCACCCGCGCCTGACAGGCGGCGCAGCTCATGCCGGTTACATTATACTGTGTCACACCGCGCCTCCTATTTCATCAGCTTCTGAACCACTTTTACAAATTCTTCCACCGCGCCGCTGTCGCCGTTTTTTATGTCCTCGGCCACGCAGCTGTTTATGTGACAGGCAAGCAGCTCGCGGTTAAAGGCGTTGAGCGCGCTTGTCACCGCGGACACCTGAATAAGTATGTCGGGGCAGTAGGCGTCGTTTTCTATCATCGCCTGTATGCCCCTAATCTGCCCCTCGGCCAGGCGAAGCCGCCTTACGAGCGCCTTTTTTTCGCTTTCGCTCCTGTGCTTTTTGCGAGTGCAGCAGGAGGGCATGCCTTCGCTTCCGCTTTTGATTTCAGTATCCATTTAAGCCTCCGTATACCCCATCGGGGTATGAACAGATAATACACCCCCCGGGGGTATTTGTCAATACCCGGCAAGGTTAAATAATAAATCAAGGGCGCGCCGCCTTCTGCCGCCTGCTCTCAGGCACGCATTTTGCCGCTTTTTTTGCCGCCCGAAAACGGCGGAGTTTATGCATGTGAACAATTAGATGCAACTAACGCCAGCGAAAATTTGAGTAAACTTGTGCCCGCCAAGCCCTTTTGAGGCTCAAGTAAACTTGACTTTGCCGCGCCCGTTGACTATAATTTTAATGTATGTAAAGTTGTGCCCTCTGGGGTATATTCGTGCATAGACATTTTTAAAGGAGGTCTTTTACCTTGAGCATCAAAAAGACTGTAGACGGTAATACCGCCGTAAGCCATATCGCGTATGCTTTCAGCGATGTGGCGGCGATTTACCCTATCACTCCCTCCTCGCCCATGGCGGAAGTAGCCGATGAGTGGGCGGCGCAGGGACGCACCAACCTGTTTGGCCAGAAGGTCAGGATTGCCGAGATGCAGTCCGAGGCCGGCGCCGCCGGCGCAGTGCACGGCTCTCTGAGCGCGGGCGCCCTCACCACCACCTTCACCGCTTCTCAGGGTCTGCTTTTGATGATCCCCAACATGTACAAAATCGCCGGCGAGCAGCTTCCCGCCGTGTTCCATGTGTCCGCCCGCGCTCTGGCGTATCACGCCCTGAGCATTTTCGGCGACCACAGCGACGTTATGGCCTGCCGCCAGACCGGCTTTGCGATGCTGGCCTCTAACTCTGTGCAGGAAGCTCAGGACATGGCTCTGGTTGCGCACCTTGCCACCCTCAAGAGCTCCGTGCCCTTCCTCCACTTCTTTGACGGCTTCCGCACCAGCCATGAAATCCAGAAGATCGAAGACATCTCCTACGAGGATATAGCCAAGATAGTGCCCTGGGACAAGATCAGCGAGTTCCGCGCCCGCGCGCTCAACCCCGAACATCCCCATCAGGGCGGCACGGCTCAGAACCCGGACATCTACTTCCAGGGCAGAGAGGCCGCGAACAAGAACTACATCGCCACTCCCGCCATCGTCGAGGAGTGCATGAAGCAGGTGGCCAAGCTCACCGGCCGCAAGTACAACCTGTTTGACTACGTGGGCGCAAAGGACGCCGAGTACGTAATCATCGCCATGGGCTCCGGCTGCGACGCCATCGAGG
>JAFPYA010000317.1 GCA_017412445.1 Clostridia bacterium | reverse complement strand
CCTAAAAGCTACGTGCAATTGATGCGGCAGCATAACGGCGGGCTTGTGAACCGCTGCCGCTATCCCGTGCCCAACCCTAAGCAGGGCTGCCCGGACACCGTGTACATAACCGACATAATGGGCATAGGCGACGAGGTGCCCTATTCCCTGTGCGGTAGCTTCGGCAGCGATTTCCTGATTCAGACGCGAGGACACAAAGCTATAGGCATCGCACTGTGCAACACCACTCTACCTGGACGGGCGCTGGTGTTTCTGGATTACAGGGGCGCGGACGATTACGACGAGCCACGCATCACCTGGGCAGACGCGCAGGAGCACATAGAATTGCCCCTTGCAAGAAACTTCAACGAGTTCGTAAAGGGACTTGAGCTAAACACGGTTCAGCGTTAAGAACATAAGCGCCGCGGGTTTTATGCCCGGCGGCGCTTTATTTGGTTTTGTTTTGGGAAAATTTGGTTTTTGCCCTCTTTTTACTTGCATTTGGGTTTAATATGTGGTATACTAACGTTTGTCCATAGGTAATGACAATTCAGCCCCGTGCGGCGTCATGCCGCGAACCATGTCAGGGCTTAACGGCAGCAGCATTAAGCGGAATTTGGCGTGCGCCGCGGATCAGCCGGGTTCGAGCCTGTGGATATTTTTTATAAGCGGATTTTTCCGCGTTTTTTATTGCACGCAAATCGAACAAACCGCTTTCAGGTTGTTGTAATCAGCTTAATCAATTTGCCGCAAATATCACATCGGTGCGGGCGCTGAGCCACTTGGCTGCAGCGGCCTTTATTTGCATGGACAGCTCGCTTTCCTCGCGCAGTATCTGCTTTGCCAGAGAATTTGTTTCACTCAGCATTTCGCTGTCCTCCCCGACCCGCACGTCGAGCCCTGCGGCCGCACCGGTCTGACGGGTGCCGAACAGGTCGCCCGGGCCCCTCAATTCCAAATCCTTTTGAGCTATAATGAAGCCGTCGTTTGTTTCAGTGAGCGCCTTGAGCTTTTTTGTCGAATTAGCCATAAGGAAGCACCACGCCTCATCCGTGCCTCTGCCTACCCTGCCGCGCAGCTGGTGAAGCTGGCTCAAGCCGAAGCGCTCGGCGTTTTCCACCACCATGACCGTGGCGTTCGGCACATTCACGCCGACCTCTATTACCGTGGTCGAAACAAGCAGATTCATCTCTCCGCGCCTGAAGGCTTCGAGCACCCGCTCCTTTTCCTCGTTTTTTTGCTTACCGTACACGAGACCTATGTTGAGGCTGCCGAGCGCGGACTGCTTCATGCTCTCGTAGAGATGCTGGGCGCTTTCTGCCTCGAGCAGCTCGCTGTCCTCGACCAGAGGGCACACGAAGTACGCCTGCTTGCCCTTTGCGCACTCGTTAAGTATGAATTTATACATGCTTTGACGCTTGGTTTCCGGAACGAGGCGCGTTTTGACCGGTATCCTGCCGGGCGGCAGTTCGTCGATTATCGAGATGTCGAGGTCTCCGTACATTATGAGGGCAATGGTTCGAGGAATGGGCGTGGCGCTCATTACCAGCACATTTGGGTTGTCGCCCTTTTCGCCGAGCCTCGTCCTCTGCCTTACGCCGAAGCGGTGCTGTTCATCCGTCACGGCGAGGCCGAGCTTACTGTATTTTACGCCGGGGCTCACGAGCGCGTGTGTACCGAAAACCGCCTGACACTCGCCCGATTCGAGCATTTCAAGCGTCTGCTTGCGCTGTTTTAAGGGCATTGAGCCCGTGAGCAGCGCGCACCTTACGCCAAGCGGCGCGAGCGTCTTCCTCGCGCTTTCAAAGTGCTGCTGAGCCAGAATTTCAGTTGGCGCCATCATTGCCGCCTGATAGCCGCCGCACACGGTCAGATATATTGCGCCGAAGGCCACGGCGGTCTTGCCTGAGCCCACGTCGCCCTGTACGAGACGCGCCATGGGCGAAGCGGCCTGCATGTCGGCCTCTATCTCCCTTAGCACGCGCGTCTGCGCGTTTGTGAGAGAAAAGCCGAGCGATTGAGTGTAGCGACGCTCATCTTCAGGGTCGATATCTATGCTCACGCCCTTGCGGTTGTACTGCTTCATGCCGTAGGCTGAGACCATGAAGTAAAGCATGTCCTCGAAGCGGAAGCGTTTGACCGCGCGCTCAAGTGTCTCTTTGTCCGTGGGAAAGTGCATTTGCCTTATCGCGTCACTCCTCGGCAGCAGGCCGCGCGACGACAGCACCGGCTCCGGCAGCGTCTCAATGATTTCTTCGCGCTCAAGCAGCTGTTTGATAATATCTCTTAGTAATTTAGTGGGGACGCCGTCGATGGGCTTGTATTCGGGCGTTATGGCGAGATCTGTAACTATGCGCGGCGCGTTCAGTTTCAGCGTGCCGTTTTTGCTGTCTATGCGGCCGTAAACCGTGAGTTCGTTGGCATCGGTTAGGGTTTTGAACATCCACGGCTGTCTGAACCATGTAGCCTGTATTTTGCCGCTTTCATCGCGCAAAACGGCGCGCGTAAGGACTTTGCCGTTTACGTGCGCCTGTGAAGGAGTCCCCGAAACCCAGACCCTTATCACAGCGTCTTCGCCGGGAACACAATCCGATATGAGCTTAACCTCGGAAAAATCAACGTATTTGCGTGGGAAATATGTAAGCAGCTGCTCCGGCGTGTTTATGCCTGCGTTTGCAAGCGCCTGCAGCCGCTTTTCGCCCAAGCCCTTTATGCCGTCAAATGCGCCGGCCATCATTCTACCGCGATTAGGTAGTAATACAAAGGCTGTCCACCGGGCTCGAGATAGACTTCGCAGTTTGTATAGGCTTTTTCTATTTCGGCGCTGAGCGCGCTCGCGGTGGCCTCGTCGATGTCGCTGCCGTAATACACGGTTATCACGCCGCAATCCTCGGTGACCATGCCTTCAAGCAGCTTGAGCGCGACCTCTCTTACGTCGCTGCCGAGCTCCTTGATCCGGTTGTCGACCAGACCCATTATGTCGTGCTCGTGAATCTCCATGCCGTCGAACACAGTGTCCCTTACGGAGTAAGTGACCGAGGCGGTGTGCACCTTTTCGGCCGCTTCCTTCATGGCATCGAAATTGTCCTGCGGCTCGGCGTCGCGGGAGAACGTGAGTGCCGCCGCGATGCCCATAGGCACGGACTTTGTGGGAATGACCATCACGTTTTTGTCGCAGATTTCAGCGGCCTGCTGCGCGGCAAGAATGATGTTTGAATTGTTGGGCAATACATAGACATTTTCGGCGTTCGCGGCCTCAATCGCCTTTTGCAAATCCTCAATGCTTGGGTTCATGGTCTGGCCGCCGTCAACTATCTGATCGACCTCAAGGCTTTCAAATATCTGTCTGAAGCCGTCGCCCAGAGACACTGCCACCATGCCGTACTGCTTGGGCGGCTCACTTGCTTTGGCGGCTTCGGCCTTCTGCTGCTCCGCCTTCTGCTCTTCCACCTTGCGGTGTTCCTCGAACATGTTGTCGATTTTTATTGAATCGAGCTCGCCCAGCTCAAGCCCCATCTGCAGCGCTCTGCCGGGATCGTTCGTGTGCACATGCACTTTTACTACGCTCAGATCGCTCACCACGAACACGCAGTCGCCTATGCGCTCGAGGCGCTTGCGCAGCCGGTTTACGTCGTTCTGACTCAGATCCTCCTTCGGGCGGGATACTATGAACTCGGTGCAGTAGCCGAAGTTGATTTCGCCGGAGACGTCGTGGTTGTCGATGAAGGACTGACCCTGCATGAGCGCGGGCGCCTTTTCCTCCGCTTCACCGTAGTTGCCGGTAAGCGCGGCGAAAAAGCCGTGGAATATCGTCATAAGGCCTTTGCCGCCGGAATCCACCACGCCCGCCTGCTTGAGCACGGGCAGCATGTCCGGAGTGCGCTCGAGCACTTCCTCGCCGCTCTTTATCACGAGGCGGTACAGCTCCTCCATGTCGTCGGTGTTTTTGCTGAAGCGCTCGGCATCCTCAGCCATAACCCTCGCTACAGTGAGTATTGTGCCTTCCTTAGGCTTCATTACTGCCTTGTAGGCGGTATTTGCGCCTATTCTGAGTGCTTCGGTCATGAGCGGCACGTCTATTGTTTCATGGCCGTTCATGGCTGAGGCAAAGCCTCTGAGTATCTGGCTGAGTATTACGCCGGAATTGCCCCTTGCGCCCCTCAGCGCGCCCTTGGCGGCCTTGGAGGCTATGTCGGATACGCTCGGTGCGTCCCCGCTGCCCAGATCCTTTGTAGCGGAATTCATCGTCTGCGACATGTTCGTGCCGGTATCTCCGTCGGGTACTGGGAACACGTTCAGCGCGTCCACTGCCTCGCGGTTATTATTCAAATATGTACAGCCGGTGACCAGCATGTCACGAAAAAGGCTGCCATCGATGGTTTTGATGCTCATTTGTGTCTCCTTCGCGTTCCCCGCCTGAAGGCGAAAACTATATTCAGACGCGGATGTCCTCCACGGTAACATTCACATTTTTGACCTTTGCGCCGGTCAGGTATTCGATTTTATACTTTACGGT
>JAFPYA010000316.1 GCA_017412445.1 Clostridia bacterium | reverse complement strand
AATCGCTCAGGTCAAGCCCCGAATCCAACACCGCATGGGTATCGGAGGCTATGACGTCAGCCTCGAGACAGCCTTCGCTTGCGGGCTTTTCTTGCGCGGCAGTCGGATTGCTTTCGACCTGCTCAGCCTGCGCATAAGCCTTGTTTTTGCGCCAGAAGAACAATCCCATAAGCTCAAACGACCTTTACGCCAATCAGCGCGGTTTCGCCGTTTATGCTTACTTCCTTGGCGTACGCGCCCTCCTCGGGGGAGGAAGACGTGGCGCTCAGTGCGAGCACGGCCTTCATCACGTCGTTTTTGCCGTTTTCGAGTATGGCGTTCAGCTTGTCGCTGGTCTGCCAGGTGAGGCTTATCCTGTCGGTAACCTCGACGCCCGCGTCCTTGCGCAGCGTCTGCACCTTGCTTATGACCTCGCGTATGAAGCCCTCGGCGATGAGCTCGTCGGTAAGATTGGTGTCGAGCACAACGGTGTAGTTATTGTCGCTCTGCGCTACAAAGCCAGGTTTCTGAGTGAGGGAGGTGAGCACGTCGTCCTTTTCAAGCTCGACCAAAGTGCCGTCCAATTCAAAGGAGACGGTTTCGCCTCTTTCAAACGCGGCTACTACAGCGTTGCCGTCCATGGTCTTGAGCGCCTCGCCAATCCTGCCGAGCAGCCTGCCGTACTTTTTGCCAAGCGTCCTCATCTGGGGCTTGAGCAGATAGGTGGTGAAGGCGGTGGCGTCCTCGACGTATTCAACCTGCTTTACGTTCAGTTCGCTCTTTATCAGCTGTACGGGTTCGCCGGAAACGGGCGCACCCTTTATGAGGCAGCGGCTTAAGGGCTGACGCACCTTGAGCGCGGAGGCGTTTCTGCAGGCGCGGCCGAGCTGCACTATGTCCTCGACCTCGCTCATGGCCTGCTCGAGCTGCTTGTCTACAAGGCTCATGTCAGCTGCGGGGTAATAGCAAAGGTGCACGCTTTCAGGCGCGTCCTTTACGTTGCCCACCACGAGGTTCTGATACATGTTTTCGGTGATGAACGGAATGTAGGGCGCGAGCAGCTTTGTCAGCGTTACGAGCACGGTGTAAAGCGTTTCAAACGCGCTGAGCTTTGTGCCCTCCATGCCCTTGCCCCAGAAGCGCTCGCGGCTCAGGCGCACATACCAGTTGCTGAGCTCGTCAACAAACGCGCTAATGGCGCGGCTGGTCTCGGTCACCTTATAGTCGCTTAGGCCCTTGTCTACGTAGTCGACAAGCGAATTCAGGCGGCTGAGCACCCACTTGTCCATCATGGTGAAGTCCTCGGGCTTCGCTTTGACCTTTTCGGGCTCGTAGTTGTCTATGGAGGCGTAAAGCGTAAAGAACGCGTAGGTATTCCACAGCGTACCTATGAACTTGCCCTGCATTTCGCTGACCAGACTGCCGGAGAAGCGCGTGGGCAGCCACGGCGCGCCGTTTGCATAGAAGTACCAGCGCACGGCGTCCGCGCCCTGCTTGTCGAGCACGCTCCACGGATCAACCACGTTGCCTATGTGCTTGGACATCTTGCGTCCCTGCTCGTCCTGCACGTGTCCCAGCACCAGCACGTTGTCGTAAGGCGCTCTGCCAAACAGCAGCGTGGAAATGGCCATAAGGCTGTAGAACCAGCCGCGGGTCTGGTCGATGGCCTCGGAAATGAAGTTCGCGGGCCAGTTTTTCTCGAAAATTTCCTTGTTTTCAAAGGGATAATGCCACTGTGCGAAGGGCATGGAGCCGCTGTCGTACCAGCAGTCGATGACCTCGGGCACGCGGTGCATCTGCCCGCCGCACTTGGGGCAGGTGAGGGTCACATTGTCTATATAGGGACGGTGAAGCTCTATGTCGTCAGGGCAGTTGGAGCTCATGCTCTTAAGCTCGGCGATAGAGCCGATCACGTGCATGTGGCCACATTCGCACACCCAAACGGGCAGGGGAGTGCCCCAGTATCGTTCGCGGCTGAGCGCCCAGTCGATAACGCCCTCAAGGAAGTTGCCCATGCGTCCGTCCTTTATGTTGTCCGGCATCCAGTTGACGGCTGCGTTGGACTTGAGCAGCTGCTCCCTCGCCTGCGTCATGCGGATAAACCAGCCGCTGCGGGCGTAGTAGATCAGCGGCGTATCGCATCTCCAGCAGAAGGGATAGTCGTGCTCAAACAGCTCTGCCTTTACCAGGAGGCCTCTCTCGTCCAGATCCCTGAGTATCAGCGGATCGGCCTTCTTAACGAACAGACCCGCCCAGGGGGTTTCCTTGGTAAGCTCGCCCTTGGTGTCTACCAGCTGCAGGAAGGGAAGCTTGTTGTCGCGGCCAACTCTGGCGTCGTCCTCGCCGAAAGCGGGAGCGATGTGCACTATGCCGGTACCGTCGGTCATGGTGACGTAGTTGTCAGCGACCACACGCCAGCCGTTTTCGGCAAGCCCGTTCTGGAAGTCGAACAGCGGCTCGTATTCCATGCCGACAAGGTCCTTGCCGGGGAAGAGCGTCTTGTTTTCGATAACCGCGTCCTCGCCGAGCACGGCGGAGATTCTGGCGTCGGCCATTATTATGGTTCTGCCGTCATAATCGAACCTTGCGTAGTTGTCGGTGGGGTTTACGCACAGCGCGACGTTGCTGGGCAGCGTCCAGGGCGTGGTCGTCCAGGCGTAAAGCCAGGTATTGCCCTCGCTCTTCACCTTGAAGCGCACGAAGGCAGACTTCTCCTTCACCTGCTTGTAGCCCTGACTCACCTCGTGAGAGCTCAGTGCGGTGCCGCAGCGGGGGCAATAGGGGACAATCTTGTGGCCCTTGTACAAAAGTCCCTTGTCAGCGATCTGCTTTAAGCTCCACCACACGGACTCAATGTAGTTGTTGTCGTAGGTTATATAGGGGTCTTCCATGTCCGCCCAGTAGCCTACGCGCTCGCTCATGCGCTCCCATTCGCCCTTGTACTTCCAAACGGATTCCTTGCACTTCTTTATGAAGGGCTCCATGCCGTAGGCTTCGATTTGCTCCTTGCCGTCGAGGCCAAGCTGCTTTTCAACCTCGAGCTCGACGGGCAGACCGTGGGTGTCCCAACCGGCCTTGCGGGTGACCTGCATGCCCTTCATTGTGCGATAGCGGGGGAACAGATCCTTGAACACGCGCGTCTCTATGTGGCCGATGTGGGGCTTGCCGTTGGCGGTCGGCGGGCCGTCAAAGAACGTGAACGCCGGGCAACCTTCTCTTTGAGAGATGGATTTTTTGAATATCTCGTTTTGCTTCCAGAACTTGAGTACGTCCTGCTCGCGGCTCAGAAAGTCAAACGAGGGATCTACCTTCTTAAACATACCATGCCTCCGAATTACATTGATTTCAACAATAAAAAAGCCCGCGTCCACACTATGGGACGATGTCTCGCGGTACCACCCATATTGGCGCAAAGCGCCCTCTTGTGTCAGCTGTAACGGGCAACCCGCCGATGTCTAACAGGCCGCGCGGCCGTTCTTATCGGTGCTCCGGGAGGATGTCTTCGCTCCTTAAACCGCCGGACTTCCACCGTCTCCGGCTCGCTTTGGATTCTTATGCGGGGCTAAGCTTCCCTTCATCACATTAAGCTTGATTATACTCTAAAAAGCGCCTGATGTAAAGCGTCAAAACAATTTT
>JAFPYA010000315.1 GCA_017412445.1 Clostridia bacterium | reverse complement strand
GATGGACGAGGTCAACACCTCGCCCCGGGCGCAAGCCACGGGACCGTCCTCCACGAATTCAAACTCGTCCAGCACCTTGAGGCTCGTGGTCAGGTCGGCGTCGGTGTAGTAGCCCACATCTACCTTGCGGATATAGGCCTTTTTGTCATCAAAGTCCAGCTCCTCCACCTGATACTGCTGACCCTCGTGCATGTAGATGGCGTATTTATGTAAGAGCATCGGTACGGTGAACCTGTCCATCTCGCCCACTACCCTGTGCTTCTTGGGGTCAGTGATGTCCACGATGACGAAGTTCTGGTCGCCCGCGCTCCTCAGGTTTATGCCCGCCTGCGGGAATTCCTCGGCCATCCAGTAGTATTTGCCTCCCACGCTCCTGAGTATGTTCTGGTCGGAGAGATACCTGAGCAGGTCTTCGGTTTCCTCTACGCCGCCAAACTTCTCTCCCTCCTCGAATGGCAATTCGTAGGAGGCGCACTTCATGTGGTTGAGCAGTATGTACAGGTTGTCCGGGTTTATGAAGGCCATCTCGGGACTCTGATCGAAGTAGTAGTCCGGATGGGTCATTATGTACTGATCCAGCGGGTTTGAGGAGGCCACGAGTATGGTCAGGCTCTCTCCTTTGCGCCGCCCTGCCCTGCCCGCTTGCTGGCGGGTGGAGGCGATGGTGCCGGGATAGCCGCACATCACGCAGGCGTCCAGCTGGCCTATATCTATGCCGAGCTCAAGTGCGTTAGTTGAAATGACCATGTCAACGTTGCCGTTTCTGAGCTCGCGCTCGATTTCGCGTCTGAGGGTGGGCAGATAGCCGCCGCGGTAGCCTCTGACTCTGCCTGCGTTGCCCAAGGGGTCGCGGCAGCTGTCCTTGAGATAGCGGGTCAACACCTCGACGGTCAGGCGGCTTTTGCCGAAAACGATGCTCTTTACGCCGCTCGACAGCAGGCGCTCGCAGATTTTGCGGGTCTCCGGTATGCTGCCCGCGCGTATGCCCAGCTGGCGGTTCACCACGGGCGGATTGTAGAAAATCACGTGCTTTTTGCCGCTGGGCGCGCCGTTGTTGTCTATTACGCTCACATCCCTGCCGGTCATGGTGCTTGCGAGCTCGCCGGGGTTTTTGATCGTGGCGGAGCAGCAGATATATGTGGGATGCGCGCCGTAGAACGCGCAGATGCGGTCGAGGCGGCGCAGCACGTTTGCGAGGTTTGAGCCGAACACGCCGCGATAGGCGTGAATTTCATCTATGACCACGTATTTCAGGTTTTCAAACAGCTTGACCCACTTGGTGTGGTGCGGCAGTATGCCCTGATGCAGCATGTCGGGATTTGTGACCACCACGTGCCCCGCCTGCCTTATAGCCGTGCGCGCGGACGCCGGCGTGTCGCCGTCATAGGTGAACGCCTTTATGTCCGCGCCGAGCGCCTCTATCATGGAGTACAGTTCCGCCACCTGATCGCTCGAGAGCGCCTTTGTGGGAAACAAGTACAGCGCGCGCGACGCCGGGTCCTTGAGTATGCTCGTAAGCACCGGCAGATTGTAGCACAGCGTCTTGCCGCTGGCCGTGGGCGTGACCACCACAAAATCCCGTCCGCGAAAGGCCATGTTCAGCGCTTCGCTCTGGTGGGAGTAGAGCCGCGTTATGCCGCGCGCCCTGAGCACGTCCGCTACGCGCGAATCGAGCTCCGGCGGGAAATCCTCGTACCTGGCCGGGTTCGCCGGCAGGGTGCGTATGCACTCCACGTTTGCCATGAAGCCGGGATCGTTTTTCAGCTGTTCAAGAAAAGCCTGTACGGTCATTTGTATTCCTTCCGCTTAAACGAGTATGGTCTCCGTGTCCCTTATCGCCGCCTCTATCATGGCGTCCGCATCGAGCTTGCTTTCTTCCTTTTCGACCTTGTCAAGCTTGGGCTTGGTCATGGGGTGGCGCGGCGTGAAGACCGTGCAGCAGTCCTCGTAGGGCAAAATGGAGGTTTCGTAGGTTTCTATCTTTTCGGCTATATGAATTATGTCCAGCTTGTCCAGCCCTATCAGCGGGCGGAAGACGGGCAGGTCGGTCATTATGTCCGTACATGAGAGCGCTTCCACGGTCTGATTGGCTACCTGACCTATGCTTTCGCCGGTTATAAGCGCCTGACAGCCGTTTTGCTTTGCTATGCGGTCGCTGATTTTCATCATGAAGCGGCGCATAATCACCGTGCTCAATTCGTCAAGGCACTTCTCGTGTATGGCCATCTGTATGTCGGTGAAGGGCACTATGTGCACCTTCATGCCGTACTCGTATTTGCCTATTATCCTTGCAAGCTCGAGCACCTTTTCGCGGGCGCGGGCGCTGGTGTACGGGGGCGAAGCGAAGTGTATCGCCTGACAGTTTACGCCACGGCGCATTATCTGGTAGCCCGCGACGGGCGAATCTATGCCGCCCGAAAGCAGCAGAAGCGCCTTGCCGCTCGTGCCCATGGGCAGGCCGCCCACGCCCATTATCTCGCGGTTGCACAAGCAGGCCTTTTCGCGGATTTCGATCCACATCTCGGTCTCAGGCTTATGCACGTCCACAGTGAGGGCAGGATTCTTCTCGAGTATCCTGCCGCCCGCGTAGGCCGCGAGCTCCTGAGAGTTCATCGGAAAATGCTTGTCGCTCCTGCGGCAGAGCACCTTGAACGTGCCTTTTACGTCCTTCATCATGTCCGCCGCGAGAGAACAGATCTGCTCCAGATCCTTCTCCGTCTCGTAGGCGGGGCTCACGGAGTAGATGCCAAAGACCTTGCTGACCCTGGTCGCAGTCTCCTCCATGTCCTTAAAGTCGCTCACGTATATGCGCCCGTCGGCGAGCCAGACCCTGACGCTTGGGTCGCCAAGCGCCTTTTTCACGTCCTCGACCAGCATTCTCAAAAAATAGGGCCTGTTCTGACCCTTAAGGTGCACCTCGCCGAAGCGCACCAGTAAAAGCTCTCGCATCTGAAATGTATCTCCTCGTATTATCTTCTCTGAAACCTGACCAGTGTCTCGTAGCAGGCCTTGACTGCCTCTGCAGCCTGAGCTATGTCGTCCTGAGTGGTGTATGGGCTCAGGCTGAAGCGTATGGCGCTTTCGGCTCTCGCAAATGGTATGCCCATCTCGCTGAGCACACGGCTGACCTTTGTCCTTTTGCTCGAACAGGCGGAGCCGGTGCTGACCAGCACCTGCTTTTCTTCGAGCGCGTGCAGCATTGTTTCGCCCCTGACACCCGGAAAGCTCATGTTGAGTATGTGGCAGGCGCCCTTTTCCGGCGCGGGCCCGTTGACAACGCTTGCGGGCACGTAATCCTTTATCAGGCCGCACAAGCTGAGCTTGAGCGCCATCATTCTATCGTGCCTGTCGGTCATAGCGCACATTTCGTCTATCGCGCGCGACAGGGCGATTATGCCTGGCGTGTTCTCGGTGCCGCTTCGCAGCTGCTCCTCCTGCCCGCCGCCCACGTGCGCGGCCTCAAGGCGCAGGTTCCTTTTTACGACCAGCGCGCCCGTGCCCTTAGCGCCGTGTATCTTGTGGGCGGAAAGGGAGTACATGTCTATAAGATTAAAGTCGATGTCCTCCCTCAAAAAGCCCTGCACGCCGTCAACGTGCAGGCGGCAGGCGGGACAAATACGGTTTTTAAGCGCGCTTATTGCCTGTATGTCGTTTATCGCGCCGGTTTCGTTGTTCACCTGCATCACGCTTAAAAGCGTAAGACCCTTCTTGAGCTCGTTTTCCACAGCCTGCAAATCCACTGTGCCTTCGCCCGTAACGGGCAGTATCACGAGCTCAGCTCTGCCCTGGCACATCTTCACTGCAGCGTCGTAGATGCTGGGATGCTCCACGGCGCTTATGGCCACGCGCACGTGCGGTCGGCTTACCGAAAGTGTGCCGCTGAGCATTAAGTTGTTGCTCTCCGTGCCGCCGGAGGTGAATATTACCCTGGCCGCGCAGGCGTTTAAGCATTTCAGGATTTTGTCGCGGCAGGTGTCAAGCTGCTTTTCCACGTCGAGCGCGGGCGCGTATGCGGACGACGGGTTATAAAAGCCCTCCGAAAGCGCGCGGCTCATAGCCGCAATGACACCCTCGGAAGGCCTCGTGGTGGCGCTGTTGTCAAGATATATCATTATCGCACCTTACTTGGTCTCCTGCCACACGCCAAAGCCAAGATAGCCTTTTGAGCGCATCATGGCCTGCATTTCGGGGCTGGGCTCGATCACCGCGAGGTGCTTTACGCTGTTTTTGGTGAAGAACAGGTAGATGAGGTCGGCGTCGCGGTTCAAAAACCAGTTGTGCTTTTTGAGCGTCTTGTCGTTTATGTACCTCTGGAAGGACTGGTGAGTGACGCTGCCGCAGGACTCAACAAGCTTGAGCGGTATCTCGGCCAGATACTTGCGCTTGGAGTTGTTCATGACCTTGCTTACGTCGAGCGTGCCGTTTGTGAAGGTGTATTCGTACTCCACGCGCAATTCGTCCTTTTTCATGTACAAAAGCACGGCAAGACCCACAAGTATCAGTCCCAATATCAGCGCAGGCCAATTGAAGCCCTGCTGAATCGTGTTGATCACGCCGAAAACATTTATGAGCCCATACAGGCCGAATATGATTATAAACGCCCAGCAAAGGTAATATATTACGTTGTTGACACCGTTGTGACGTCTGACTACTATCTCTTCTTTGAAGTTGTCCATAGCCATGGATAATATCCCCCTAAAATTACTCTACAATATTATACCACATAAATTCAAATTTTGTACTGTTTGAATTGTATATTTTTGCGGTTTAATTTTGTGTATTTTTGCCGATGTAAAACGCTATGGCGGCCGCGGTTGCCACGTTCAGGCTGTCCACGCCGCGCTCCATGGGTATGATTGCCCTGACGTCGCAGGCTTCAAGCGTCTCCCTCGTCAATCCTTCGCCCTCGTTTCCGAGTATATAAGCGGGCTTCGGGGCGTGAAAAGCTTCAATCGACACGCTGTCCTTGACAAGCGCCAGCGCGCAGGCGGTGAAGCCGTGGCGCCTGAGCAGGCTTATGCCATATTGGGGCAAGTCCCCTATCAAAGCAAACGGCAGGCGGAACACCGCGCCCATGCTCACGCGGATGCTTCTGCGGCTG
The DNA here is from genome assembly GCA_017412445.1 of Clostridia bacterium. Lineage (GTDB taxonomy): Bacteria > Bacillota > Clostridia > Christensenellales > Aristaeellaceae > RUG14130. The sequence goes on along the minus strand of JAFPYA010000315.1, from coordinate 6,373 downwards.
AGCGGGTCGCACGATGCGCGCGTAAGCAGCACAGCGTCTATACCCAGCGCGGCGGCGTTTCTGAATATCGCGCCCATGTTAGTATCGTCGCACACGTTTTCGAGCACGCAAATGCGCTTCGATGCGGCTATGACATCCTCCGCGTCCCTTTCGGGCGGGCGTTTAAAGGCCGCAAGCACACCCCGGCTGAGCTCCACGCCCGTTATCCGCGCTATGACCTCGTCCGGCGGCGCGTATACGGGCAGGCGGTTCAGGCGGGCGACCAGCTTTGCGGCCTTGCCGCCTACGTGCCGTTTTTCCATCAGCAGGCTCACAGGCTCAAGGCCACCCGCGAGCGCGGCCTCGATAGCCGGCAGGCTTTCGCATATGAACAGTCCCTCGCCCGAAAGCTCGCGGCGCGTCAGGTCGCGATAGACCTTAAGTCCGTCGCATACGTCCTCTATTACAGGCATCAGATCAAGTCCTCAAAGCTCATGTCCGGGCCGTAGTAGAACGACGGGTACACGGGCTGATTGTAGCAGGTATTCTGCCACGCTACGCCGAGTCGGTACTGCGTGTCCTCGATAAGCGTAAACAGCTTGTGATGAGAAAGCTCCGTATTGGTGTAAATCCTGAGCGCGCTGTCGTCCTTCAGGCGCAGTATCACCTGCTCCCTGTAGTCGCCGAATATATTTGCAGCGAGGCAGGGGTTGCCCTTTGTATAATTATTGGTGACGGCGCCCTCGGCGGTAAGCATAACGCCGTGGATAAGGTCGCTTATCTGCCCGCTGCCGTCGTGCTTGAGATAGTCCACACTGCCCAGCACCTGCGTTGTGAGGTCGGGCGACCAGCGCACGCAGAAGTTCGTGCCCGGCATTGGCAGAGGCAGTACGTTGCCCTTGCAGTCTCTGACCTCCTCGCACCAGACCTGCCAGCCGCGGGTGTTCATGTCGATCTTGCCTATCATGCAGCGGCCGAGGTCCTTGTCTGAGGGCACGCCGTAAATCACCTTGCCGTCGGCGGCCTCAACGAGCGCGTGGCCGTAGGGCGCGTCCCTGCCGTCCTCAAACACGTGCATTATTTCCATGCCGGGCGTGTCGGGGTCTATGACCGCGACGTGCATGCTGTCGCCGTGCGCCCAGTTGGAAAAGCGGCCGTCAGTCAAAAAGCCCTGCCCGCTCCACAGCACGCTGCCGTCGTCGTCGATCACACAGGCACCGTACACGATTTCGTCCCTGCCGTCGCCGTCCACGTCCGCAACCGACAGCGAGTGATTGCCCTGATTGACTATCATGCCGTACACGGGATCGCTGCCCATTGTGCCTGCAGGCGTGGGCGCGAAGGGGTTGCGCATGGGCACGAAGCCCGAATCTATGCCCCATTTCAGGCGAAATTTATTGTCGAAAAAGTCATATGCGGCAAGCGTTGTGCGCGTGTAGTAGCCGCGGCACATGATGAGGTAGGGACGCTCGCCGTCGAGGTAGGCCACACCCGCCAGATACCTGTCGTTGCGGTTCATGGGTTCAACGCGGTTCCAGCTGTAATCGCCCCACATCAGGCCGTCGTCCACGCGCGGATAAGGGTAAGGTATGGTCTCAAGCTCGCTGCCGTCGCCCGCGAACATGGTGAGGTATTCGGGCCCCTTGAATATGAAGCCTTCAAATCTCCAAAGCTCGTTTTTGGGCGAGCGCCTGGGCGCGTAGTCATATATGAAATAGTCGGCCAGCTTCTCGGCGTCCGGGCGGCTGAGAGGATAGATATATCTCTCCTCAAGGTTAAAGCACTCCTCCACGCGCGCCGGCCAGAGCCTGCGCTTTACCTCGGGATGGTTTTGCCAGTTCATGAACAGGCTTATGAGGTTTTCGCGGTAGTCGGCGGCGCTGCAGGCGTAGGCGTCCTCGTGGCTCACTCCCGCCTTTACGTCTGATTCGGGCAAGGTGATATATCGCTCGGATTTTACTGTGCCGTCTTCGTTGTACACGGTCATCTTTGTGCCCGGCGCGGTCTTAAGCGCCATTTCGGCCTTACCGTCCATGTTGAAATCGTAGACCATGAACTGGGTGTAGTGCGCGCCGGCGCGAATGTTTTTGCCCATATCGAGCCGCCACAGAAGGCGACCCTCGAGCGTATAGCAGTCTATTATGCAGTTGCCCGTATAGCCCTTCTGGCTGTTGTCCTTTGCGTTTGTGGGCTCCCAGCGGAATATGTATTCAAATTCGCCGTCGCCGTTAACATCGCCCACGGACAGGTCGTTCGGGTGGTAGTCGTACCTTTCACCTGATGGACTTATGCCTCCCTCCGGCTTCTGTATGGGCAGGTCGATGTAGTTTTGCCCGCTCTTCCAGGGCTTTACGCTTTTGCAGGGCGCAAAGGTCTTATCGCCGAGCACCGCGCAGACGCTGTATTCGTCCTCCATGCCGCCGCCTATGTCTATATAGTTGCAGCTGTCGGTGACGTATGCGATCTCTTTGCCGTTCCTGAGTACTTTGAAATTCGCGCCGACAAGGCCGCTGTCGCTAAATCCCGTGACCTCGCTTTTAAACAGCCGCCAGCTCAAAAATATGCCTTCGTTTGTCTTTACGGCTATAAGTCCGCGGTTCAGCTTCTCCCTGAAGGGCTTGAGGGCGTAAAATGCCGCGCAGTCGAACACGGGGCTTTCGCAGCAGACAGTGCCGTCGGGCATAAGCGCCGTGAGCCTGAAATACTGCTTTTTGTGCGTGGAGAGCGCAAGCTCCGCCCGCCTGCCTTCGCCGCGCCATATGGGCTTATATGTCATTTGGGGCGTAAATCTGTCGCTCCATGAAAGAATGAACGCGCTTGCTTCGCCCACGTAATCCCATGAGACGCACACGGTGTTTTTGCCGTTTGCGGTCGCCTTAAGGTTTGAAAACATCTGTTTTTCGCCTCGCCTTTTTAATTTGACTTATCCTTGGTAACTTCGCCGCGCGACGCCTTTTTCCTGCCACAGCAAAGGTTAAATGCGCAGTGTGCGGTCGATATCCGCCTTTTTCTGCAAATATATTTAAAAAGTCATAAAAGTGTTGCAATTTGGAAATGAAAATAGTATACTATAGCCTATAAAGTAGGAATTGCCTCGCTTTATGTGGAGGATGATATATAATGTTTATAGGCGTTTATAATTATACCGTGCTGCTTACATATCTGGGCGTGACCTCGGCGGTGATAGGCATGGTCGAGGCCATGAACGGCAATTTCCGCACAGCCATACTGTGCCTGCTCATCTGCGGCCTTTGCGACATGTTTGACGGCACTGTGGCGCGCACGCGCAAAAACCGCACCACGGACGAAAAGCGCTTCGGCGTACAGATAGATTCCCTTTGCGACGTTATTTGCTTTGGCGTGTTTCCCGCGATAATCGGCCTTTGCCTGTGCCCCATAAACGTGTTTACGGTGCTGTGCAGCGTGTTTTTCGTGCTGGCCGGCGTGATAAGGCTCGCCTATTTCAACGTGCAGGAGCAAAGCCGCGAGGAAACCGGCGACGGCAAGCGGGAATACTATCTGGGCATGCCCATAACAATGAGCGCGCTGATTATGCCCGCCGTGGCGCTCGTGACTGCGATAGACAAGGTGAGCTGGGCGTACCTCTACCCCACCTGCCTTGCGATAGTGGGCGTGCTCAACATAAGCCGCTTCAGGGTGAAAAAGCCCTATCTTGTGGGTCTGCTGTGCATCGCCGCAATCGGCGCGGTGGTATTTTTCCTGGCCTTCCGCTATGGCGGCAGCATCACCTGTCTCAAGGGAGCCAACTTAGGCAGCAATGTTTGATAACTGGTACAACAACAGGCTTGGAAGATTGGCGGCGCGCTGTTTGGCGACGCCGTTTATCAGCTATATCGCGGGCGCGTTCATGGACAGCCCCCTGTCCAAGCCTATGATAAAGCGCTTTGCGCGCCAAAACGGCATCGATCTTAACCAGGCCGCCGAGACGCGCTTCAAAAGCTTCAACGCCTTTTTCACAAGACACTTAAAGGACGGCCTGCGCCCGCTGTGCGGCGAAGGTCTGTTTGCGAGTCCCTGCGATGCGCTTTTGTCGGTTTATACGATAAAGGACGAAAGCCGCTTTCAAATAAAGGGCGCAAGCTACAGTATTGCAGATCTTGTCGAAGACGAGGGCATCGCGCGGGATTTCTCCGGCGGGCGCTGCCTGGTTTTCCGCCTCACGCCCGCCCACTATCACAGATACATTTTCCCCTGCGACGGCAGCATTATCGACCACAAAAAAATAAAGGGCATATACCATACCGTGCGCCCCACTGCCGTGGAAAAGGCACAGGTATTGAGGACAAACACGCGCGAATACGTGCTTTGTGAAACTGAGGAATACGGCCGCCTGCTGATAATGGAGGTGGGCGCGCTTCTGGTCGGGCGCATAGTAAACCACAAAACGAGCGGTGATTTTTCAAAGGGCGAGGAAAAGGGCTACTTTGAATTCGGCGGCTCGACGGTGGTGGTGCTTGCGCAAAAGGACAGGCTGAACCTCGATAGACGCTTCGATACTCAGGACGAAAAGAGCGTGTACGCGGGCGAAGCACTGACAAATCCGTTTTAAATAATCACACAACTAATCAAAAGGACATTTGCTTCAGATGAGCTTTTTCAAAAGGGTCAAAACCATCATTTTATCTCTTCCTAAATATTTTTGGGTGCTGGCTGTGCTCACCGCGGCTTCGCAGTTTGCCACCTACTATCTGCCCCGCGTGCTGCACGCGCAGACGCTCACGGTGCTGTCCAGCAAAATTGACGACAGAATTCCATTCGTGCCCGGTTTTGTGTACATTTATATCGGCGCATTTTTGTACTGGGTGTTTATGTACGGCTATGTCTACGCCATGAACAAACCGATAGCCATGAGGCTGTTTACCGCGGACGCGCTTTGCAAGCTTGTGTGCGCGGTGTGCTTTTGCGTTTATCCCTGCACCATGGCGCAGCCGGGCACAGACGAAATACGCGGCTTTGGCGCGTGGCTATTGCGCATAGTGTACGCTGCCGACGAACCCACGCAGCTTTTGCCGTCCATGCACTGCTACATAAGCGTGCTACTGGCGCTTCCCCTGTTTTCAAAGCGGGCGAGCCGCTCGCCTTGGGGCTTTAAGCTGTTTGCGGCGGTTTTTTCGCTGCTCATTTGCCTGTCAACGCTGTTTGTAAAGCAGCACGTGCTCGTGGACGTGTACACAGGCGTGGCGCTTGCGATAGCGAGCTGGCTTATTTCGCTCATCATCTGGAAGCTTATAGACGCTTGCGCCGCGCGCAAGGCTGTGGTATAATTGCCCCACCATTCTTCAAAAGGAGAGCCATATGAAAGTCGGAGAAGTACTGCACGGTTTTGAACTCAAATACTCCAAGCCTCTTGCAGAAATAAACGCTGTGCTACATCGCTTTACCTACGTGAAAAACGGGGCGGACACGGTGTGGCTGGAGCGAAACGACGACAACAAGTCCTTTATGATCACCTTCCGCACCGTGCCTACGGACGAAACGGGCGTGTTTCACATTCTGGAGCATTCCGTGCTCAACGGCAGCGAAAAATATCCCCTGCGCGAGCCGTTTGTGGAGCTTATAAAGAGCTCGCTCGCCACCTTCTTAAACGCCATGACCGCGCCGGATATGACCATGTATCCCGTCTCCTCGAGGAACGACAAGGATTTTCTGAACCTCATAGACGTTTACATGGACGCGGTGCTGCATCCTGTCTCCTTAAAAGACCCGCATTCCTTCAGACAGGAGGGCTGGCACTACGAGCTTGACGACCCAGACGGAGAGCTGAGCGTAAACGGCGTTGTGTTCAACGAGATGAAGGGCGCCTATACTTCCTCCGATGAGCTTATACGTGACAACCTGAACCGCCTGCTGTTCCCCGATACCTGCTACGGGCAGGATTCCGGCGGTAATCCCGAGCATATACCCGAGCTTACATACGAGCAGTACAAGGCGAGCCACAGGCGCTATTACCATCCCTCCAATTCCTACATCTTCCTCGACGGCAAGGTTGATCTGGACGCAGTGCTTGAAAAGCTCGACGGCTTCCTCAGGGACTACGACAAAATCGACCCCGACAGCGAAATCGCGCTGCAAAAGCCCGTCGCCCCCGCCGAGGTCACCGAATACTATCCGATAGGCGCGGAGGATGACGACGAAAACAAGGCGCTTCTGGGCAAGGGCTGGGTGTACGGCACCGCGGGAGAAATCAAAAAGAACATGGCCGTGGGCGTATTAAACGACGCGCTGGCCGGCTCGAACGAGTCGCCCCTTTGCAAGGCGCTGCTCGACCTGAATCTGTGCGAGGACGTATCGCTCGAGCGCTCTATGGGCGGCCTGCAAAGCGGCGTAAAGCTCATACTCAAAAACTGCGACCCAAGCAAGAAGGACCTGATCT
>JAFPYA010000314.1 GCA_017412445.1 Clostridia bacterium | reverse complement strand
TGTGTATGCACCGAATACTCCCTCACTCACGTATACCGTTCCGTCATCGGACATCAGAACGATATCGAACCCCTCGTGCGTGCGCCAAAACTCAATTGCATCCTCGGTGCCCATAACGAACAGCGATGTGGACAAGGCATCAGCAAAGCTTCCTCTATCGCAGATCACAGTGACCGAAACAAGTCCTTTTGACGCGGGTTTTCCGGTGAATGGCGATATGATGTGGCCGTAAACAGTGCCGTCTTCAGCCACAAAATATCTTTCGTATACGCCGGAGGTAATCACGCATTTATCTATAACATCGACTACGCCTATTAACGCGTTGTCGTAGGGCGACTGTATACCTATCTTCCAGGCGCTGCCGTCCGGCTTTGTGCCGAGCGCCTGCACGTTGCCTCCAAGGCTTATAAGCGCGCTGTTTATGCCGCGGGTTCTGAACGAGTCAATTACAAGATCGCCCGCATAGCCCTTTGCTATCCCACCGAGATCAATCATGGCGCTGGGTTCAAGCGTTACGGTATTGCCTTTGATTTTGAGGTTGTCGATATCGACACTGTTCAGAAGCGCATTGATTTCGCTTTCGTCCGGCACCCTGTATTCGCCTGTCGTAAATCCCCATGCTCTGACCAAAGGATATACAGCGGGATTAAAGCAGCCGTTTGTATAGGCACAATATTCTTTAGCAAAAGTGAGCAGCCGTACCGTTTCGCTGGATGCAACTAAAGTTCCTGTCAAATTTAACCGGCCAATCTCACTGTTTTCATCTGTTACCGACCAAAGCGCCTCGCAGTCCTGAATCAGCTTTTTCGCGTTTTCAATCGCGTCCTTGCCATTCTCTCCGTAAGCAGCGAAGGTCATGTACGTATCCATGGCAAACAGAGTGCCCTCTGCTTTTTCGGAGGAGGCTGTTATATTAGGCTTCGAAAGCCAAATCGAAACGACCGCGCCGGCCGCGATCACAAGCGCGGCCGTCACGGCGATGAGTATGTATTTCAGTTTGTGCTCAGGCTTGCTCTGGGCTTTAGAGTTCATTTGTCAGCCTCAACAGCCTTTGAAAGGATTTGGGTACTGCGCTTAAGGAATGCCACCATGCGCTCGGCCTCGAGCGGCTGCCTCGCCATTTCCGCAAGGTCCATTATCTGGCAGCACACCTGCTGTTTGAGCTCATTGTCCCCGTCATCTTTTTGCAGATAGCTAACAAGCGGATGCTTTGTGTTTAGCATCAGCGTGCGCTTTTCTGGAATGCCCGCGCCCTGGCCCCACTGCCTGCTCATTTCAGAGAAGCGGCGGCTCTGCTCCTCGACTGTTATCATCGCGGGCAGCTCGTCAGTCTTGAAGCTTGCAAGCTTGACGTCAAGCTCCTTGTCGTCAAGAGCGGTTCTGAAAGCTTCCTGCAGCTTGTTTTGTATAGCTTCGTCCGTCTTTGCTTCCTCGGTCAGCCCATCTGTGCCTGCGTCCACGCGGCGGAACTGTATTTTGCTCTCCGAGTCCCTGTACTCCATGAAGCTCATGAAGTTGTTGTCGATAAGCGTATCCATAACCACGACGTCCTTGCCCTGGCTAGTGAACATCTCGACCATCTGCGCCTGACGCTTTTCATCTGAGGTATAGTACATTATGAAGTCCTTGCCCTCGTCGATGTTCTTGGTCTTATAGGCTTCGGCAGTCAGATACTCGCCCGCAGTCGTGCGGTATATGATGGCGCCCTTTACCCTGTCGTAGAACTTTTCATCCTTTATGCAGCCGTACTTTACGAACGGGTGAATGTCCTTCCAATAGCTTTCGTACTGCTCCCTGTGGGTATTGAATTCGCTCACGAGCCTGTCGGCCACCTTGCGGGTTATGTAGTCGTTCATCTTGCGCACATATCCATCATTTTGCAGGAATGAACGGGATACGTTGAGCGGCAGGTCGGGACAATCTATACAGCCCTTGAGCAGCATAAGGAATTCCGGGATCACTTCCTTGATATTGTCCGCCACGAATACCTGATTGTTGAACAGCTTTATTACGCCTTCGTTGGCTGTAAACTCATTTTTCAGCTTCGGGAAGAAGAGTATGCCCTTTAAGTTGAAAGGATAATCGGCGTTAAGATGAATCCAGAACAGCGGCTCATCGTAATCGTGAAATACGTCGGTATAAAACTTTTTGTAGTCCTCATCTTTGCATTCGGAGGGCTTTTTCATCCACAAAGGCTCAGTGCTGTTAATCAGCTCAGGCTCAACCGGCTTAGGCGTTTCCTCGCCTTCCTTAACCTCTTTGGGCGGTTCAACTGAATCAAGGTATATTTCAACCGGCATGAACGCGCAATATTTGCCAAGCGTGCTCCTGACGGTCCATTTGTCGAGGAACTCTTTATCGTCGTCGTTTATGTATAATATGACGCTCGTGCCAACCTGGGTTCTTTCCGAGGGCTCAAGCTCATATTCCATGCCGTCGTCGCTTACCCACTTAACGGCCTGTGCGTTCTTCTGGCATGACAGCGTATCGATTATTACCTTCTTGCTCACCATGAACGCACTGTAAAAGCCAAGCCCGAAATGGCCGATGATTCCGCTGCTTTCACCCTGCTCGGGCTTATACTGCTTCAAGAATTCCTCAGCGCCCGAAAACGCGACCTCACAGATGTACCTTTTGATTTCATCAGCGGTCATGCCTATGCCGTTATCGCTTATCGTGAGGGTTCCTTCTTCTTTGTTTACAACTACGTCAACGCGGTATTTATCTCTTTCCTCGGCCTCGCCTTTAAGCACAAGCACTTTATATTTGCTTATAGCGTCGCAGCCGTTTGATACAAGCTCTCTCAAAAAAATGTCTTTATCCGAATACAGCCACTTTTTAATGACAGGCATAATATTTTGAGCGTTGATTGATACAGTTCCTTTATCGGACATCGATATCCGCCTCCTTAATTCTTATCATATATATTTTAAGCCAATGGCGCTGTAAAGTCAAGTCAATTTAGCACTCACAAGCAAAGAGTGCTAAATATTTTACACTTTTGAAAGTATAGTGAATTCTACCTCTGGTTGCTTGCAACTTTCGGTTGAGCGTGCTATAATACAGACACTAAGAAAAAGGAGGATAAATAAATGTCAATATCAAATAAGAACGTTGGAATGAACATCGCCAATCTGCGCACCGCAAGACGCATGACCCAGCAGCAGCTTGCTGCGGCGATGGGTGTAAGCCATCAGGCCGTTTCAAAGTGGGAAACCGGAGCCGCGCTGCCGGATCTTGAAACCATACTGAACCTGAGTCGCCTGTTTGGCGTAAGCATGGAGGAGCTGCTGAGCGAACCCGTAAACACAAACAGTGAAGAAGCACAAGACAATGCTCAATCAGACTGCCCTGAGCTGGATTATATCATCGAAG
>JAFPYA010000313.1 GCA_017412445.1 Clostridia bacterium | reverse complement strand
TCCACCGGAGCTGCGGCAAGGCTGCTTGACGCTGTGAAGAGCGGCGAAAAGAGCTACACCTTCATCGAAATCATGGGCTGCCCCGGCGGCTGCGTAAACGGCGGCGGACAACCCATCGTCAGCCCCATCGTGCGCGAGGACGTGGACGTGAAGGGTCTCAGAGCCAAAGCCCTCTACGACGAGGACGCGGCGAAGCCCATCCGCAAATCCCACGAGCTGCCCTCCATACACAAGCTGTACGATGAGTTCTTCGGCAAGCCCAACAGCCATAAGGCCCACGAGCTGCTGCACACCCACTACACCGCCCGCAAGGTGTACGAGGACTAAATCCAACTCACCCGAGCCGTCTTCCGAGAGGGAGGCGGCTCATTTTCTCACGGGGAGGGCGAATTTATGGCTACGGAAAGACCGCTCAGGGGGGACTCGGTGGAGCTCAACAGACGCTATCTCGACCACCTGCTGGTCGAGGGACGTATCATAGGCGCGGTGCATCCGGACGCGAGAGCAGAGCTTTTCGGACACACCTTTGCTACGCCCATTGCAACCGCGGCGCTCAGCCATTTGAAGCAGGGCATGGATTCCTTTGCCAGAGGCGCGCTTCTGGCCGAGGCGCTGTGCTTTTACGGCATGGGGAGCATCGAGGAGCTCAAAAGCGTGCTTGCGACGGGCGCAAAGGTGGTAAAAATCATAAAGCCCTACGCCGATCCCGATGAAATTTATCAAAGGATCGCCTGTGCAGAGGAGTGCGGCGCAATAGCGGTCGGCATGGACGTGGAGCACGCCGTAAACGTGAGAGACGACCGAGACAGCGTAGTCGTCGGGCATCAGATGAAGCTGCCCACGCTCGAAGAACTGAAGGCGTTCATTTCGTCCACAAAGCTGCCGTTCGTGATAAAGGGCGCGTTAAGCGTGCAGGACGCGCTCAGGTGCGCTGATTTGGGCTGCAAGGGCATAATACTCAGCCATCACAATTCGCTAATGCGCTGGGCGGTGCCGCCCACCATGATGGTCTCCGAAATCCGAAAAGCCGTAGGAAAGCGCCTCACGATAATCGTAGACGGGGGCATAGAGGATGGCTTTGACGCCTTCAAGGCCCTGGCGCTCGGCGCGGACGCGGTCTCGGTGGGCAGGGCGCTTATGCAGCCGCTGGCTGAAAACGGCGCGGAGGGTCTGGCAGATACGATTCGCGCTATGACCGATGAGCTAAAGGCCATGATGGTCAGAACCGGCTCGGAAACGCTCGCGTCCATCGATTCCAACGTCATTCATCCGATAAGCTGGTAACAATTCAGGCGACATGCAGTCGGCCGATGCGTGACCGGCGCATGATATGAGCCGTGCAAAGTTAAAAATATAATTTGCCGCCTGTTTTTGAACTTTGACCCTTGACAAAACCGCGGCGCGTGAGTATAATATATACGTTCATGCGGCTGTGGCGGAATCGGCATACGCGCACGTTTGAGGGGCGTGTTCCGCAAGGAGTACGAGTTCAAGTCTCGTCAGCCGCACGGTAAACAGAGTGAGTTTTGCTCACCCTGTTTTCTTTTTGCTTTGACTCAAATAAGATGAGCAAAAAACCGGCACGCTGACGTTGACAGAGGTTTCGTTTGATGGTAAGATTATAAAAAAAGAACACTGACGAGCGTATGGAGGTCAATATATGGACAAAATCGGCGTAGTTCTGTGCGGTCTGGGCTTTGGCGCGGCGTTCGCGCCTATATACAGGGAACACCCGGACGTAAAGTTCATAGGCCTGTTCGATACCAACGCGGGTCTGATGAAAGAGGTCGCGGAGCGCTTTGGCATAACGAGGCTCTACGGCAGCTATGAAGAGGTACTCAGCGACCCGGAAGTCGACGCGATACATCTGGTTACGCCCATCCCCGTGCACGAGGAGCAGACGGTGAGAGCGCTGGAGAGCGGCAAGCACTGCGCCTGCACTGTGCCCATGAGCCTGACGCTTGAAGGCATCAAGGCGATAGTAAAGGCACAAAAGGCCTCGGGCAAAACCTATATGCTCATGGAAACCACGCTCTACACGAGGCAATACTTAAACGCAAAGCGCCTGTATGAAGCGGGGGAGTTGGGCAGGCTTCAGCTGCTACGCGGCGTACATTATCAGGACATGGAGAACTGGCCCGAGTATTGGCTGGGGCTTCCACCCATGTATTACGCCACGCACGCCATGTCGCCGATAGCGGCGCTCGCGGGCGCGCGCATCGAGCGCGTGGTATGCTTTGGCTCTGGCGAAATGCGCCCGGAGCTCAGGTGCAGGTACGCCAATCCCTTCCCGGCGGAGAGCGCGCTTCTGCGCTTTGAAAACGGCCTGACCGGAGAGGTCACGCGCACGCTGTTTGAGACGGCGCGGCAGTATCTGGAGGGCTTCTACGTGTACGGCTCGAAGGCTTCGCTCGAATGGGGCTGTAAGGATTCGGACGATCTCACAATGACGCGCCTTATTCACGCGGGGCACAGGGGCTGGGAGACGCCGAGCGAAAGCCTGCGCTCGCCCGCCGTATACAAAAACCTGCCGGAGGCAATACGCCGCTTCACCTTGTCTGAGGGCGGGTACGACCCGACTCAGCCCGAAAAGTCGCTCAGCGAAGGCGCGCCGAGCGGACATCACGGCTCGCATCCCCATCTGGTGCACGAGCTTGTGCGCTGCATTATAGAAGATCGCGCGCCCGCAATAGCCCTTGACTTCGCCTGCAACGTGAGCGCCGCCGGCATACTCACGCACGCCTCCGCCCTTGCCGGAGGGAAAGAGCTTGAGGTTCCGAAGTTTCATTGAATTATCGGCGGTCGCATCCGCGTAATTGAAATGCTGAATCAACGAGCGGGCATCGAAGGAAGCCAGCTCGTTTTTTTATAAAGCCGCGACTGTGTTCAGGCGGAGCCTGCGGCTTTGCACCCTGAAAAGCGCTTACTCCACGTCCTGCAGAGCGTCGTAGCCCTCCTCGCCGGTGCGCACCTTGACCACATTTTCCACGTCGTATACAAATATCTTGCCGTCGCCAATGTGGCCGGTGTAGAGCACCTTTTTGGCGGTTTCAATTACGCTGCGCACAGGCACCTTGCTGACCACTATGTCAACCTGAATCTTCGGCAGCAGCGTCGCCTCAACGGGCACGCCGCGGTAGTATTCAGGCTTGCCCTTCTGCTGGCCGCAGCCCATCACGTGGCTTACGGTCATGCCCGTTATGCCAAGCGCGGTCATGGCGTTTTTCAGCGCCTCAAGGCGAGCTTCCTTGCAAAGTATCTGAACCTTGGTGAATTTGTGCGCCGCGCCGGTCTCTGCGGCAGGAGCCTGCCTGATTGCAGCGGTATCTGCGACAGGGACAGCCTTGACGGCAGTGACGACTTCAACGGCAGGCGCAGCCGATGCGATAACCGCGGGCGCGGCATCGTCCACAATCGCGTCGGGCAGCATGGCAAAGCCCGCGTAGGCGGAGGGAAGTCCGTGCTCGGTGATGTCGAGGCCGGCCAGCTCGTCCTCGCGGCTCACGCGCAGACCCACCAGCTTGCGAATGATGAGGAAGACCGCGATTATCGTCAGCGCGGTCCATGCCGCAACCGCCGCAAAGCCGATGAGCTGCACGCCCATAAGCTTTAAGCCGCCGCCGTAGAACAGGCCGGTCATGGTGCTTCCTGCGCTGTCGGCTATGGAGTAGCCGGGCGCTTTATCTGTGGCAAAGAAACCTACGGCGAGCGTGCCCCAGATGCCGTTAAGGCAATGCACGGCCACAGCGCCCACCGGGTCGTCGACGTGCAGCTTGTTGTCCAGCAGCCATACGCCGAATACCACAAGGCAGCCGGACACCGCGCCTATTGCGAGCGAGCCTGCGGCGTCGGTTACGTCGCAGCCAGCGGTTATGGCCACGAGACCGGCCAGCGAGGCGTTCAGGCACATCGACACGTCGGGCTTTCCGTATTTAACCCAGGTTAGTATCATGCACACCACGGTCGCCACGGCAGGCGATACGGTGGTGGTCAGAAAAATCGAGCCCAGCTGCTTTACTGAGGTGGCCGCCGCGCCGTTGAAGCCGTACCAGCCCAGCCACAGTATGAACACGCCCAGCGCGCCTATGGCCACATTGTGCCCCGGAAAGGCGTTTACGCCTATAATTTTGCCGCTTGCGTCCGTCTTGAATTTGCCTGCGCGCGATCCCTCTATGGCCGCGCCGAGCAGCGCCGATATGCCGCCCACCATGTGAATGGCGCAGGAGCCCGCGAAGTCGTGAAAGCCTATTTTGCTTAACCAGCCACCGCCCCAGATCCAGTGGGCCTCTATGGGATATATCAGCGCCGAGATGACGGCTGAGTATATGCAATACGACAAAAACTTTGTTCTTTCGGCCATGGCGCCCGAAACGATGGTCGCCGTGGTCGCACAGAACACGAGGTTGAACACAAACGCCGAATAATCAAAGCCCTCATATGCCGTAAACAGGTCAAAGCCCGGCTTGCCTATAAGCCCTGCCAGATCCTCGCCCAAAAGCAGGCCGAAGCCTATCAGTATGAAAACCACGGTTCCTATACAGAAATCCATCAGGTTTTTCATGATTATGTTGCCTGTGTTTTTCGCTCTCGTGAAGCCGGCCTCAACCATTGCGAAGCCCGCCTGCATCCAGAATACCAGCGCCGCGCCGATAAGAAACCACACGGCGAAGATTTCGCCGCCGGTCATTTCCGCGACAAGCTCACGAATCATGGAATCACTCATTGCCGTTATCTCCTTTATAAAAATGATATAAGAAAAAAGGCGTTCCGCCGAAAGCGCATTGCTCCCGCAGAACGCCCTTGTTCTGTCAGTAAAAAACTATCTCTTAAGATAAGCGTCCGCTTCGTTTGCCGCCGCGATGCCGTCGGCTATGGCGCGCACCACGAGCGACTGGCCGCTTCTCAGGTCCCCTGCGGCGAAGAGATTGCCGCGTATGTTGTGGCCGCGCATGCCATCCGGCGTGCCGCGGGGAGTGAGGCTCAGGCTATAGGCGCCTGCCGTATACGGGTCGCAGCCTATGAAGCCCGCGGCGATGAGCAGAAGCCCGCAGGAGAACGTGCGCTCGCTGCCGGCAACGGGAACGATGCTCCCGTCGTCGTTTCGCCTGACGCGGCTCACGGTTGCGGCGCAGAGCCTGCCGTATTCGTCCGAATGAAGCGCGGTCACCGTGGATTCAAACAGGCGGGGATCGGCGCCGAAAATATTCGCGGCTTCAGTTTGCCCGTAGTCTGTGCGTAGCACTCGGGGCCACTCCGGCCAGGGATTGCCGGCGCTTCGCCTTTCGGGAGGCGCCTTAAGCAGTTCAAGCTCGACCAGGCTCTTGCAGCCCTGCCTCAGCGCGGTGCCCACGCAGTCGTTGCCCGTGTCGCCGCCGCCAAGCACGATCACGTCCCTGTTTTTCGCGTCTATGGCGGGCGCGCTTCCTTTCAGCAGCGCTTCGGTCGCCGCACTTAAGTAATCCACGGCGTAGTGCACGCCGGGCATATCGCTGCCTGGGACGGCAAGAGGTCTGGGCTTTCTGGCACCGCCGCAAAGCAGCACTGCATCATATCCCTGCGTCACATCGGGCGAAGCCTCCTGCCCCGCGATAAAACGGATGCCCTCGGCCTCCATCAGCCTTATTCGCCGCGCAACTATGTCCTTTGGCAGTTTCATGTTGGGAATGCCGAACATCAAAAGCCCGCCGGGGAGACTTGCACGCTCGTAGACCGTCACGCTGTGCCCAAGCCTGTTCAGCCTGTCGGCAGCCCCCAGTCCCGCGGGGCCGGAGCCTGCTATTGCTATGCGCCTGCCCGTCCTCTGCCTTGGCGGGCGGGGGCATATCCAGCCGCGCCTGAAGCCCTCCTCAATCAGGTAGAGCTCGTTGTCGCGGTTGGTGGAAGCGCCGTCCGTCTCGGCCATCATGCAGGCCTTCTCGCACATCGCAGGGCAGACCCTGCCCGTAAACTCGGGGAAGGGAGAGGTCTTCAAAAGCCGCCCGAGCGCGTCGCGTTCATTGCCGCGATACAAAAGATCGTTCCACTCGGGTATCAGGTTGTGCAGCGGGCAGCCGTAGTCAGACTGGCAGTACGGCACGCCGCAGTTCATGCAGCGCGAGGCCTGCCTCATGCGCTCGCTTTCGGACAGTGCCCCGTGCATGGCGGCAAAATCACGCACGCGCTCCGTTTCAGGCCGCCAGGGGTTTTCCCTGCGTTCAACCTCAAGAAAGCCTGTCGGTTTTCCCATACTGCGCCGCCTCCTTTTCGAGCAGCTTGCGATATTCGGTGGGTATCACCATTCTGAAAAACGGAAGCCACACGTCGAAGTGCTCAAGTATTTCTTTGGCTTTGGGGGAAGATGTCATTTTGAGGTGATTTTCAAGCATGCTTTTCAGCTCGGAAGCGAAGACGGGGTCGGAAAGGTCGTATACCTCGACCATGGAGCGGTTGAGTCTTGCGGCGAGCTGCCCGTCGCGGTCGAGCACGTAGGCTATGCCGCCGGACATTCCGGCCGCGAAGTTGTCGCCTATTGAGCCCAGCACCGCTACGCGCCCTCCGGTCATATACTCGCAGCCGTGGTCGCCAACACCCTCGACGACTGCCCGCGCGCCAGAGGAGCGCACGCAGAAGCGCTCGCCCGCGACTCCCGCGATGTACGCCTCGCCGCCCGTCGCGCCATAGAGCGCCACGTTGCCTATGAGCACGTCGCCCCCGTTCCAATGCCCGCTTTCGGGAGGGAAGACCGCGATCACGCCGCCCGAAAGACCTTTACCGAGGTAGTCGTTGGCCTCGCCTTTCAGATGCAGCTCCACGCCCTTTGGCAGGAATGCCCCGAAGGATTGGCCGCCGCAGCCCTCTACGCAGATAACTCGCGCTTGAGCGGTGCGGGAAGAAAGCAGCGTGCCGAACGCGCGGTCGGTGTTGTGCACGCGCGTGCCCTCATTAAGACTGCCGAGATCGGCGCGCTCTTCCAGATGAAAATCATACAGGCGCTCCGGCCTAAACCGTCGGTTTGCCCGGCAGCCCACAAGCTCGTTTATGTCGATGGGGCAGGCCTTGCGGGACTTGAGCAGATCTCCCCGCCCTACCAGCTCATCGACAGTCTTCGCGCCGAGCCGCGCCATAATGCCGCGCAGCTGGCGGGCGACAAAGAGCATGAACCTCATCACGTATTCGCTCTTGCCCTTGAAGCGCTTGCGCAACGCCTCGTTCTGTGTGGCGATGCCGAAGGGACAGGTGTCCAGATTGCATACGCGCATCATGCGGCAGCCCATGGCGATGAGCGGCGCGGTAGCGAAGGCGAATTCCTCCGCGCCCAGCAGTATTGCCACCGCCACGTCGCGGCCGGTCATCAGCTTGCCGTCGGTCTCCAGCGTCACCATCTCGCGCAGATTGTTTTTGCAAAGCGTCTGATGCGCTTCGGCCAGACCCAGCTCCCAAGGCAGTCCAGCGCCGTGAATGCTCGTAAGCGGCGCTGCGCCCGTGCCACCCTCACCGCCTGAAATCAGCACGGACTGTGCCCCGGCCTTCGCCACGCCGCAGGCAATTGTGCCTACGCCGGTGGAGGAGACCAGCTTTACGGCGATGCGCGCGTTTTCGTTGGCGCATTTAAGATCGTATATAAGCTGTGCCAGATCCTCTATGGAATATATGTCGTGATGCGGCGGCGGGGATATGAGCGATATGCCGGGCGTGGAGCAGCGCGTGCGCGCCACTGTCTCGGAGACCTTTGCGCCGGGCAGATGCCCGCCCTCGCCGGGCTTTGCGCCCTGTGCCATCTTTATCTGTATTTCATTGGCCGAGCGCAGATAATCGAGCGTCACGCCGAAGCGCCCGGAGGCCACCTGCTTTATTGCGGAATTGTATATCGTGCCGAAGCGCTCGGGCAATTCTCCGCCCTCGCCCGTATTGGATTTGCCGCCCATGCGGTTCATGGCATCGGCGAGACATTCGTGCGCCTCCTGCGATATTGAGCCGTAGGACATGGCGCCGGTCTTGAAGCGGCGTACTATGCTTTCGGCACTCTCCACTTCCTCAAGAGGGACGGGCGTGCAGTCCTCAAAGCGAAACTCCATCAGCCCCCTGAGCGTCGCGGGTCCCTCGGAATACAGCTTTTCGGAATACTTCTCGAACAGCTCATAGTCGTCGTTCCAGAGCGCGCTCTGCAGCATATGTATTATTTCGGGGCTGTAAAGGTGCTGCTCCGCGCCTTCCCCGCTGCGCAGGCGATGCCGGCCCACGCTCGGCAGCGTATCGTCGTTTGCGGCGGGATCAAATGCCCGATCGTGATGCCACTTTACGTCGTTTTCTATTTCCTCAAGTCCGCGCCCGCCCAGACGGTGCAGTGTGTTTGTGAAGTATTTGTCCACCACGTCCGCGTCGAGGCCGACCGCCTCAAACAGCTGGGCACTCTGATAGGCCTGTATGGTCGAGACACCCATCTTGCTGGCGATGTGCAGTATGCCGTCGGTCAACGCCCTGTTGTAATCGGCTACGGCTTGACCCGCGGGCTTGTGAATCCGTCCGGACTCGCAATGCGCCTCTATGCATTCGTGCGCGAGATAGGGGTTTATCGCCCTTGCGCCGTAGGCGACCAAAAGCGCCATCTGGTGCGAATCCCTCGGTTCGCCGCTTTCGAGCACTACGGATATGGCCGTGCGCTTCTTGTGCTGCACCAGATACTGCTCGAGCGCCGAAACCGCGAGCAGCGAGGGTATGGCAAGGTGCAGGGAATCGAGTCCCCTGTCGGATAAGACCAGTATATTCGTGCCGCGCGCGTAGGCCGCCTCGCAGGCGCTGAACAGACCGCGCAGGGCTTCGGATATTTCCGTGCCGACGGGGTAGAGCAGCGAAAGCGTTTCCAGCTGGAAGGCAGGGTGGCGAAGCCTGCGTATACGGTCGAGCTGCTCGGATGTAATAACGGGGGAGGGCAGCTCGAGCACCACGCTGTTTTCCGCGCAGGGGTTCAGCAGATTGCCGTCGTCGCCTATGTACACGGCGGTGTCGGTCTTGAGCTCCTCGCGCAGCGCGTCAATCGGCGGGTTCGTCACCTGCGCAAAGCGCTGTTTGAAAAATGAAAACAGCGGCGGATGCGTGTTTGACAGAGCGGCTATGGGTTCGTCCGCGCCCATTGAGCCTATGGGCTCCTTTCCGTTTTCGGCCATTGGGATGAGCACGTCCGACACGTCCTCGTATGCCCAGCCGAACGCCTTTAATAGCCTGCGCCGCTCGTTTTGATTGCGGCGCGTTGCGCATACATCGGCTAAGGGCAGGGCATCCATATTCATTATGCCCGCGTTTACCCATGCGCCGTAGGGATGGAGGGCGGCGTATTTCATCTTTACCTGCTCGTCTTCAAGAACCTCGCCGGTCTTCAGACTTACGGATATGATGCCGCCGCTTTTGAGCCTCCAGCGCCTGATTATGCTTTCGCTCTCCTCGTAAAGTATGCCCGCCTCAGAGGACAGTATGAGCCTGCCGTCCATGGTTTCAGCGCAGCGAAGAGGCCTTAGCCCGTTGCGGTCGAGGGAGGCGCACACGGTTTCGCCGTCAGTGTAGAGTATCGCCGCGGGGCCGTCCCAGGGCTCCATCATAGTGCTGTAATAGCGGTACATGTCCCGCCACGGCTCCTTTTCACGCTTGCCCTGCCAGGGCTCGGGCATAAGCACCATGCCCGCCAGCGGCAGCGGAAAGCCGTTCATCGTCAGAAATTCCAGCGTGTTGTCCAGCATCATGGAATCCGAGCCATCGGGATTTACGACCGGATAGACTGTATCCAGCGAACCTCTCAGATCCGCCGAGCGCATAGTCTCCTCGCGTGCCAGCATCCTGTCGGCGTTGCCGCGTATGGTGTTTATTTCGCCGTTGTGTAAAAGCATGCGATGGGGATGCGCCTTCGGCCAGCTGGGGTTCGTGTTGGTGGAAAAGCGGGAATGCACGAGCGCGATCAAGGATTTGTAGTCCTCACGGCTCAGATCAGTATAAAACGTGCGCAGCTGCGGCACGAGCATCATGCCCTTGTACACTATAGTGCGGCAGGACAGCGAGCAGACGAAGGCGTCCGGGCAGGCCTTTTCAAATGCGCGGCGCAGCACGTACAGGCGGCGGTCGAAGGCGGCGCTGTCGAGCACGTTGGAGGGTCTGCGTATGAAGCACTGCCGTATCGCGGGCATGGTTTTTCGCGCGCCAGCGCCCAGCAGCGAGGGACATACGGGCACGTCCCTCCAGGCGATTATCTCCATCGACTGAGAAAGCGCCTGCTCTCCGAAGGCGGCCTTTGCCTGCGCTTCGGCTGCGGCATCGTCGGGCAAAAAGAACATGCCCACGCCGTAGTCGCCGCTTTCGCCAAGCGCTATACCGTTATCGCCCGCCCAACGGGAGAACAGGTCGTGGGGCAGCTGAGTCAGTATGCCCACGCCGTCGCCCGTCGTGCCTTCGGAATCGCGCCCGGCACGGTGTGCCAGGCGCTCCACTATTGTCAGGGCATCCGAGACCGTCTTATGGCTCGGCAGCCCTTTCGGGTCTACGATGGCGCCTATGCCGCAGGCATCATGCTCCAGCCTGTCATCCACCATTGGATAGAGGTTTGCCATCATGAACACCTTCCTTATTTCATCAGTATTTCGGGGGACAGCGCGCCGTCCAGCAGCACCCGCGCCACGTCCACGAGCTTTGCGCCGGAGCGCATGCTGTAGCGCTGCATGGCGCGGTGGGCGCTCGCCTCGTCCACGTTGCAGGCCGCCATTATTATCTCCTTTGCAGCCTGCACCAGTGTGTCTTGCACCGGAGTACGCCGTGGCTTGCGCTTTTCAAAAAGCTGCATGAGCATGGATATCGAGGCATTGAGCTCGGCGCGCGTCGCGGGCAGCTTCAATTTGAATATGGACGGATGCTCACAAAGCTCCAGCTGCTCGGGTCTGCCGAGCACGAGCATCATCGCCTGCCCGTCGAGGTCGTCCGCCAGAGCCTCGGCGGTTCTGTCTGGAAAGAGCACAGCGCAAACCAACAGTCCGTCCTGAATCTGGTTGAAGGCGCGCATCACCTCGTTGCCCGTCATGCAGGTTCGCGTAACCGCAAAGCCGCCGGATTCCAGCATGGCGGAGACGTTCAGGTTCATGTGTTTGTCGGGAAAGGCTACGACCAGGTTCGCCATGCAAATCCACCTCCCTTGCGCAGCGAATATATCGGCGATTAAAGCTTAATAGGTCACCAGATACCTGTCGATTTCCCAGCTCGAGACGTGAGTGCGGTAGTTGTCCCATTCGGCATATTTCCCGGCCGAGTACTGGCTCACTGCGTGCTCGCCCAGGGTATCGCAAATTAACTTGTCACCGAGCATCAGATCGACCGACTCCTTCAGGTTGCCGGGCAGGCTTTGGATGCCCTTGGCTTCACGGGTCGCCTGATCCATTGCGAATATGTTTTCGGTTATTTCGGCGGGCGGCGTAAGCCCCTGCTCTATGCCGTCGAGGCCCGCCGCGAGGCACACAGCCAATTCCAGATAGGGGTTGCAGGCGGGGTCGGGGCAGCGCAGCTCCACGCGGGTGGCAGAGCCTCTTGCCGCGGGAATGCGTATAAGCGCAGAGCGGTTGGAAGCCGACCACGCCAGATAGCAGGGCGCTTCATAACCGGGCACGAGCCGCTTGTAGCTGTTTACAAGGGGGTTGGTGATCGCGGTCATGGCCTTCATGTGCTTAAGTATGCCCGCTATGAAGCTGTACGCTTCCTTTGACAGACCTTTGGGGTCGGATGGGTCGGCAAATGCGTTTTTGCCGTCCTTGAACAGGGACATATTTGTGTGCATGCCGCTGCCGTTTATGCCGAATACGGGCTTTGGCATGAACGTGGCGTGCAGGCCGTTCTTCTGCGCCAGCGTCTTTACCGCAAGCTTGAAGGTCATAATGTTGTCGGCCGTCGCCA
The DNA here is from genome assembly GCA_017412445.1 of Clostridia bacterium. Taxonomy (GTDB): domain Bacteria; phylum Bacillota; class Clostridia; order Christensenellales; family Aristaeellaceae; genus RUG14130. The sequence goes on along the minus strand of JAFPYA010000313.1, from coordinate 5,091 downwards.
GCGCCTCGGCGTATTTGAAGTCTATTTCGTGCTGACCCGCCGCGACCTCGTGGTGGCTGGCTTCAATTTCAAAGCCCATCTGCTCAAGCGCCATGCAGATTTCGCGCCGCGTGCTCTCGCCGTGGTCGAGGGGGCCCAAGTCGAAGTAGCCCGCCTCATCCGAGGTGGTGGTGGTGGGGCGGCCCTTTTCATCCGTCTGGAAGAGGAAGAACTCGCACTCGGGGCCAACGTTAAAGGTATATCCCATGTCCGCCGCGCGCTTGAGCGCCCGCTTGAGCGTGCCTCTGGGATCGCCTACGAAGGGCGAGCCGTCAGGGTTGTGCACGTCGCAGATGAGCCTTGCCACCTTGCCGTGCTGGGGGCGCCATGGCAGTATAGCGAAGGAATCGAGATCGGGATAGAGCACCTGGTCGGATTCCTGAATGCGCACAAAGCCCTCGATCGAGCTGCCGTCTATCATTATCTGGTTGTCGACGGCCTTTTCTATCTGGGACGCCGTGATGGCCACGTTTTTAAGCTGACCGAATATGTCGGTAAACTGCATGCGTATAAACTCGACGTCACCCTCGCGCACCATGCGAATGATGTCTTCCTTTGCGTATTTACTCATACTGATTCCTCCGTTACGGGTAATTAATAAAGAGCAAAGGCATTCCCTTTTAAGAACGCCCTTGCTCTCAATGCGGGTATTATAGTCTCCATAGGCGCATATGTCAAGTAAATTTGAAGTTATCAGTTTTGAAAAATTCATATTCGCTTTCTTTATAATATATACGGCACAGTAAAAGAATATTCAAATGTTAAATCATGCAAAACCATATTGCACTCAAAAATGTTTTGTGCTAAAATGCACTCCATATTAAAGCGATGAGGAAGAAAAGTAACCCGCGCGGCACGTTTCAGAGAGTGGGAGGCAGCTGCAAATCCCATACGCGCCTCGGGCGAAAGAACCCTTCCGAGTCCGGACTGACCGTTCAAAGGCGAGCGCGGAGGTTCGGCGCGCGGCGGCGCGTTGCAAGCGCATGGCAGAGCGCAGGCAGACACTGAGGCGAAGACCGGGTGTCGGCAGGCGGCGAGCCAAAGAGAAGCAAGTCAGGTGGCACCACGAATTGGCGGCATTCGTCCTGGTAAAGGGTGAGCCGTCACTGAAATTTCGGAGGTGCTTTTTATGTGTTCGATCTTTGGCATCGAGAGCAGCCGCGTAGAAAAGCTCGATATGAAAACGATTGAGGCCTGCTTCATGCGCACTTATTCGCGGGGGCCCGATATGTCGCGTTTGGAGAAGATACCCTGCGGCGTAATCGGCTTTAACCGCCTTGCCATAATGGGGCTTCACGAGGAGGGCATGCAGCCGTTTCACATGGACGGCGACAGCGTGGTCTGCAACGGCGAAATCTACGGCTTCAGAAGCCTTAAGGCTGAGCTCGGCGGAAAGTATTCATTTAAAAGCGATTCGGACTGCGAGCTGCTTTTGCCGCTGTACCGCGAGTACGGCACGGATATGTTCCGCACGCTCGACGCCGAATTTGCGCTTATACTCTACGACCATGAAAAGAACGCGCTTATCGCCGCGCGCGACCCTATAGGCATTCGACCGCTCTACTACGGCAGCCTGCCGGGCGGCGGCACGGTTTTTGCCAGCGAGCCCAAAAACCTCGTGGGTCTGTGCGAAGAGATACTGCCCTTTCCGCCGGGCTGCTACTGGACAGAGGGGCGCTTCGTGCGCTACGCCGACCCCGCGCGGGCAGACAGGTTTTACATGGTGTCCGAGGCCGAGGCGGAGAAGAATCTAAGGGACAAGCTGACAGAGGGCGTTAAAAAGCGCCTTGACGCGGACGCGCCCGTAGGCTTTCTGCTTTCGGGCGGCCTCGATTCCTCGCTGGTGTGCGCGATTGCGCAAAAATACATGCCAAGGCCGATACGCACGTTCTCAATAGGCATGGATACGGACGCGATAGATTTGAAATACGCGCGGCAGGTCGCAGATTTCATAGGCAGCGAGCACACAGAGGTAATAATCAACGAGCAGGACGTGCTTGGCGCGCTTGAACCCGTGGTTGAGCTGCTCGCGACCTGGGACATAACCACCATACGCGCATCGATAGGCATGTACCTCGTGTGCAAATATATACACGAGCATACGGACATAAGGGTGATACTCACGGGCGAGATATCGGACGAGCTGTTCGGCTATAAATACACCGATTTTGCGCCCTCGCCCTCCGAGTTTCAGCGCGAGGCGGAAAAGCGCATACGCGAGCTTCATATGTACGATGTACTCCGGGCCGACCGCTGCATCTCGGTCAACAGCCTCGAGGCGCGCGTGCCCTTCGGCGACCTTGAGTTCGTGCGCTACGCGATGGCAATCGATCCCGCGCTCAAGATGAACAATCACGACATGGGCAAATACCTTATAAGGCACGCGTTCGCGGAGGACAAGCTGCTGCCCGAGAGCATTTTGTGGAGGCAGAAGGCCGCGTTTTCGGACGCGGTGGGGCATTCGATGGTGAACGATTTAAAGGCGCTTGCGGAGCGCACGTACACCGACAGCGAGTACGAGCGGCGCAGAAAGCAATACCCCTACAGGATGCCCTTCACAAAGGAGAGCCTTTTGTACCGCGAGCTTTTTGAAAAGCATTATCCCGGTCAGGCGCATATGATCGCCGACTACTGGATGCCCAACAGGAGCTGGCCGGGCTGCGATGTGGACGACCCTTCGGCAAGGGTGCTGAAGAACTACGGAGACAGCGGAAAATAAACGTCAATGGAGGCGGTTGAATGGAAAAGATACTGGTACTGGATTTCGGCGGGCAGTATTGCCAGCTGATCGCGCGCAGGGTGCGCGAGGCGAACGTGTATGCCGAGGTGTGCGCTTACGACAAAATCAGCCTCGCGGAAATCGCGGACGCGGGCTACAGGGGCATAATACTTACCGGCGGCCCGCACAGCGTGACTAAGGAGGAATCACCGCACTTTGACAAGGGACTGCTCGACGCGGGCATACCCGTTCTGGCCATATGCTACGGCCATCAGCTAATGGCTTGGCTGGGCGGCGGCGAAATATGCACGGACAGCGCCTGCCGCGAGTACGGCAGCGTCACACTGAGCGTGCAAAACAGCCCGCTGTTTGAGAAGGTGCCCGCAAAATCCACGTGTTGGATGAGCCATAACGACTACGTAAGCAGTGTGCCCGAGGGCTTCCGCATCATCGCTGTTTCCGAAAACTGCCCCTGCGCCGCCATGGCAGACGACTCAAGGATGCTCTACGGCATACAGTTCCATCCCGAGGTGACCCACACCGAGTACGGCAGGCAGATACTGTATAACTTTCTCTACGCCATCTGCCGCTGCTCGGGCGACTGGCTGATGAAGGATTTTGTCAGGGATACAATCGCGCGCTGCAGGCAGGAGCTTCAGGGCAAAAAGCTGCTGTGCGCCCTGTCAGGCGGCGTGGATTCCACGGTGGCCGCTGTGCTGCTGCACAAGGCCGTGGGGGAGAACCTGACCTGCGTGTTCGTGGATCACGGCTTGCTCAGAAAGGACGAGGGCGACCTCGTGGAGCGCACGCTCAAGGAGCAGTTCGATTTGAATCTGATCCGCGTAAACGCCGCCGGGCGCTTCTTGGGCAGGCTCAAGGGCGTGACCGAGCCGGAGCAGAAGCGCAAGATAATCGGCGAGGAGTTCATACGCGTGTTCGAGGACGAGGCAAAGAAGCTGGGCCATATAGACGCGCTGGTGCAGGGCACCATCTACCCGGACGTGATCGAATCCGGCGCGGGCAAGGCTGGCGTGATAAAGAGCCACCACAACGTGGGCGGGCTGCCTGAACGCATGGGCTTTTCGATGATAGTAGAGCCGCTGCGCATGCTGTTTAAAGACGAGGTGCGTCAAGCGGGGCGCGAGCTCGGCATTCCCGAGCGGCTCGTGAGGCGCCAGCCGTTCCCGGGCCCCGGGCTGGCCATTCGCGTGCTAGGCGAGGTTACAAACGAAAAGCTCGAAATACTCAGGGAAGCGGACGCCATATTCCGCGATGAAATAGACAGGGCACAGCCCGCCGTCCCCGTGAGCCAGTATTTCGCCGTGCTGACCGATTGCCGCAGCGTGGGCGTGATGGGCGATTCGCGCACATACGGCTATGCGCTGGTGCTGCGCGCCGTGACGACCGACGACTTCATGACCGCCGACTGGGCGCGTCTGTCTAGCGACCTGCTTTCAGACGTGAGCAGGCGCATAACCAACGAGGTGCGGGGCATAAACCGCGTGGTCTACGACATCACGTCCAAGCCCCCGGCCACCGTGGAATGGGAATAAAAGGAGGGGACAGATTTCATGTCCAAGTATATTTTTGTCACGGGCGGCGTGGTTTCGGGTCTCGGCAAGGGCATTACTGCGGCCTCCCTCGGCCGGCTTTTGAAGCAGAGGGGACTTAAGGTGGCGGCGCAGAAGCTCGACCCCTACATAAATGTCGATCCGGGCACCATGAGCCCCTACCAGCACGGCGAGGTATACGTGACAGAGGACGGCGCGGAGACCGACCTCGATCTGGGGCACTACGAGCGCTTCATAGACGAGGATCTGAACCGCTATTCAAACCTGACCAGCGGCCGCGTCTACTGGAACGTGCTTAACAAGGAGCGCAGGGGAGAGTATCTGGGACACACGGTGCAGGTGATTCCCCATATAACCGATGAAATCAAGACCTTCGTATACAACGCGGGCCGTCATGTGGACGCCGACGTGGTCATCACGGAGATAGGCGGCACCACCGGCGATATTGAGAGCCAGCCCTTTATCGAGGCCATACGCCAAGTGGGACATGAGGTGGGCCGGGAGAACTCCCTGTACATTCATGTGACCCTGGTGCCCTACTTAAAGGCCTCGGGGGAGCATAAGTCCAAGCCCACACAGCACTCGGTGAAGGAGCTGCAGGGGATGGGCGTGTCCCCTGATATAATCGTGCTGCGCTGTGATGAGCCCATAACCGATGAGGGTATATTCAAGAAGATAGCCGGCTTTTGCAATGTGAGACAGGACTGCGTGGTGGAAAACGTGACCCTGCCTGTTTTGTATGAGGCACCCCTGATGCTGGAG
>JAFPYA010000027.1 GCA_017412445.1 Clostridia bacterium | reverse complement strand
TTCTTCTTCCTGTGCATGATGATAACCATGATGGTGCCAAGTCAGGTGCTCGTGGTGCCCCAGTACGTGATATTCCACAAGCTCAACTGGATAGACACCTTCCTGCCCCTGACCGTGCCCGAGTGGGGCGGCCGCGCGTTCTTCATATTCCTCATCATGCAGTTCATTCAGGGTATACCCCGAGAGCTGGACGAGGCGGCGGAAATCGACGGCTGCGGCAAGATACGCATGTTCACCCGCATAATGCTGCCGCTGTTTAAGCCCGCGCTGGCTACGAGCGCCATATTCTCGTTCTACTGGAAATGGGATGACTTCATGGGCTCCCTGCTCTACCTGAACGCGCCCAAGAACTACACTGTGTCCATAGCGCTCAAGCTCTTCTGCGACCCCACTACGGTCAGCGACTACGGCGCCATGTTCGCGATGTGCGTTTTGAGCCTGCTGCCGGTCATAGTGCTGTTCCTGTTCACGCAGAAATACATCGTGGACGGCATAGCTATGAGCGGCTTAAAGGCGTAAGAAAACGGCAAAATTTGATGCCCGACCGTAAGGCCGGGCGTTATATTTGTCATCGGGTATTGAAAAACGCCGAGAACGGGGTTATACTGTAAACGAAAGAGGTGAGACAATGGAGCGGCAAACCAGGAAAAGCATAGGTCGCGGCTGCCTTTACGCGCTTATGACGCTGATTATCGGCGCTGCGGTATTCTTCTGTCTTGCGCTTAGCTGGGATTACGTGCGCGGCCACACGCTGCTTAGCTTTGTGTACGACCGCGCAATGATGGGCGTGTATCTGACCATCACTGTGTTTTCCGCGTTTTCGGCGTTCGCGGCGGGCTTCAGGAAGGAAAAGAGCGAGGATGGCGAGCCGCAGGATTAATCACGGGCGGTCAATCGGGCTGCCCAATTGATTTTTTTCATTTATCGCAAAACAAATACGCGTCCTATTCTCACAAGCGTAAACAGCTTAGGCAATCGCAGCCGAAGCTGCTTTGTTTATGCCCTGCTGCATGAGATGTACAAGGGAGGCACATCTTTGCGAAGTGCCTCCCTTGTTTATGCGATTTTTGTGCAGCTTGGTTCTCAGCCGCCTATGGTTATCCAGATTGCGGGACGGTAGCCTACCTGTCCGTGGCCTACGTCGGTGCCGTAAAGGGTGGTATGGCCGTTTGAGCCGTAGACTATCGCGGCGTTGACGCGGAACTGACCGGGCGTGCGCAGCCACCAGTAGCTGGAGTTGTTGTTTTTGCCCTCGGCAAGCGCCGCCTTGGTCTGGGTGCACTTGCGGCTATCGGCGGTGGGCATGTACTTTTCAAGCTCCTCATAGCTCAGAAAGAACACGTAGTCGTCCGTATCTGGGCCACCGGCCACCTTCGAGGAGGGGTTGTCAGGGTTGGTGTTGTGGGTGAGCAATATACGCTCTTTCTCCTCATCATTAAAGGCATCGGCGTAGAAGATCGAATTGCACCAGTAGCGGCAATGAAGCTCGCTGTTGTAGAGGGTCTCCTCGCTGCCGCGGGTCCTATCCTCCATGAGTATGTCGTCGCTGCCGTTTATTGTGTACCTGCGGGAGGGATCCTCCGGCTGGCTGCCCCAGTAGTTTTCGCTGAAGTCACCTATATAGGAATGTGCCCAGTAGGTGTATTTGTACTTTATCCACCACGGGTTAAAGTAGGAGGCGTTGTGAAGTATCTGTTCGGTTATCAGAAGCGCCTTGCCTCCCTCGACTGAGAGCACCTTCCACCTTATCGGCTCCTCGCCGTTATTTAAGTCATTGTCCTGCTCGTAACGGCCGAAGGTAAGCGCATCTGCCACCGTGATTGTGGTGCTTTGCAGATTTTCAAGGTTTTTGAGTTTGCATATGAGCATGTATTCGCCGCCGACCTTGGGGGTGTAGCTCAGAAAATCGTCACCTGTTTCAAACGTCTCGGCGAGCGCGCCATCTATGTAGAGCTCGTAGCCCACTATCTCGCTGTCCGCGTCAGCGGTCCAGCTGATGGGCAGACCAACGCAGCAGTTGAAAACCGTGTCGCAGTCGAGGCTGCCCTCAGCAAGCGCGCACGCACCGAGGAGCACGGCGCAAATCGCAATAAGCGAAATCAATCGTTTCATCGCAAGCACCTTAAGAGCCTATCGAAATCCACATGCAGGGA
>JAFPYA010000312.1 GCA_017412445.1 Clostridia bacterium | reverse complement strand
CCTGAGCCAGGATCAAACTCTTGCGTTTAATCCTCACAGTCTCATGTGCCCTTCGCTTTTCCGCTTTTCCGCCCGGTGCGCCAACACCAACCGGCAAGCTCCGCTTTCATTCAAAAGCCGCTCCAAACTCACTTGACCGTTAAACTCTCGAAATTAACTGTCTTTAAGCTTTTTGTTCTCTGTATCGTTTTCAAGGTCCGTCTGAACTTGGCGATTTGCTTGGTCGCTCAAGAGCAGCTTGTATATAATACTACCGGTCAACCATTTTGTCAAGCATTATTTTTCGAGTTTACTAATGATTAACAATCGAGGCCCCGGAGAGCATTTTAATCCATCACGACGCGGAAGGCTTCAAGCAAATCGGCGTATTCGGTAAAGTGCTTTACGTCCGGATTTGCGGCGATGATTGCGGGCGTGCTCCTGAACAAAAACCCCGCCTTGCCCGCGCGAATCATCTTAAGGTCGTTAAAGCTGTCGCCCACGGCCACGGTCTCAAAGCCCATCGACTGCAGCGCGCGCACGGTGGTGAGCTTGCTGTCGGCGCAGCGCATTCTGTAGCCGGTTATCTTGCCGTCTGGCGCGGCGATGAGGCTGTTGCAGAAAATGGTGGGCATGCCCAGCTTTTCCATCAGCGGCCCCGCGAACTGGGTGAAGGTATCGCTTATTATGACCGCTTGCCCCATGCGCCTGAGCTCGTCCAGAAACTGCTTCGCGCCGTCCATGGGCTCGATTTTGCTTATGACTTCCTTTATTTCGTTGAGCCCCAGATGCTCCCTGTCAAGTATGCCAATTCGGTAGCGCATGAGCTTGTCGTAGTCCGGCTCGTCGCGCGTGGTGATCCTGAGCTCGGGCAGGTTGGTTTTTTCGGCGAAGGCTATCCAGATTTCGGGCACTAATACGCCCTCCAAATCGAGGCAGGCAATAGTCATTATCGTGTTTCCTTCCTATAATGTAACAAGCGGAATCGCGCTTTTTATGTGCGCTTTTTGGCCTTATCGGCCTCGGCGGCGTTGGCGGTGGCGGCGAGCCTGTCCTGCATCATTTCCTCCACGGTCTTGGTGTGCAGGCGGGCGGCGCCCTCGGTGATTATGGGCTCAATGAACGTGCCGTCGGCCTTTGCCCTTTCAATGCGCGCCTTGGCCCGCTCAATTTCGTCCGCGTACTGGGGCAGCCACTCGGCTTCCTCAATGAGCATTTCGTCGGTCATCTGGTATATCGCGTCCGGCTCGCAGGCGGCGCCCACCAGCGGATCCATGAGCATGGCCTGCCTCAGGAGCTTTATGTCGCCCCGCACGGCGGCCTCGACCGCCAGACGCTGCACGGAAATATTGCTGTTACAGCAGGCGGCGCAGCCCAGCGGCAGGTCGCCTACCTTGGGGATGCTTATGCCGTTTTTATCCACGTAGCCCGGCACCTCGACCACGCAGTCGTCAGGCAGGTTGGTGATGGCGCCGTTGTTGATGACGTTAAAGTGCCCGCGGTAAATCCTGCCGGTCTCGAGGGCCTCAATGATGTGCCCGCCGTGTTCGGAGGAGCGCTTTTCTTCCTTATATTCCATCGGAGGCTCCTTGAGCCAGTTGGGGAAGTCGGTCTCGAACCAGCTGCGCCCTTCCTTGCATACGCGCAGATACCCGCCGGTTTCGCCGTTTATCCAGGAGCTGAGGTCGATATATTTATGTATGTTTTCGGTGTGCTTGCGGTACCACGGCACGTATTCGCTCAGGTGGCCGTTGGATTCGGTGGAGAAATAGCCGAAATGCTTCATCATGTCGATGCGCACCTTCTCCGTGCGGGCGATGTCCGGGTCGGCCATGAGGGCGTCGAGCAGCTTGGGGTTCAGATCCTCGCCGTTGTGCTTGACGGAAATGTACCAGGTCATGTGGTTGATGCCCGCGCAGATGATGTCCACATCCTTGGGGTCGAAGCCCAGCGCGCGGGAGATGAGGGCGTGGCCACCCTGCACGCCGTGGCACAGACCCACGGTGTTTACGCCGCCGTACTTGTTGCAGTACCATGTGACCATGGCGCAGGGGTTGGAATAGTTCAAAAACAGGCAGTCCGGCTCGGCCACCTCGCGGATGTCCCTGCAGAAGCCCTCAAACGCCGCGATGTCCCTCTGGGCGTACATAATGCCGCCCGCGCAGAGCGTGTCGCCCACACACTGATCCACGCCGTAGCGCAGCGGCACCTCCACGTCCTTCGTGAAGGCCTCGAGCATGCCTATGCGCACGCAGGAGATGACGTACTTTGCGCCCGCAAACGCCTCGCGGCGGTCGAGCGTGGACTGGATTTTGATGTTCAGGCCGTTGGCGTCGATGTCCCTCTGGCACAGCTCGGTCACCATTCTGAGGTTTTCGGGGTTGATGTCGGTAAAGGCGACCTCTATGCCGTGAAACTCCGGCACGGTGAGTATATCCGCAAGTAATCTGCGAGTGAAGCCTATGGAGCCCGCGCCTATGAACGCTATCTTCATTCTTTTTCCTCCTGTAAAACGGTCGGGTTGTGTGGCAAGTTTTATGTGATACAGTTAAAACGCATCCTGCTCGGACATATAAAACGGCAACCCGGTCAGGCTCTCCTCAAATGCGTTTTCGGGCGAGAGCATGGCGGGGATGCCGAAGAAAAGCCGTTGGGCTTCGCTGTGGGTAAGCCTGAGCGCGTCCGCCGGGGCAAGTTTAAGGGGCGTAACGTCAGCCTTGCCGTTTTCGACGTTTATCTCAAACGCGCCGTCCTGCGCAATATCTATAAACGCGCGGGCGTCCCTTACGGGGCTTACATATCTGTGCTTGAATTCGATGAGCGTCTTGAGCACTCTCGGCCAGCTAAGCACGTGAACCAGCCCCACCTGCACGAGGCTCATGCCCTCGCACAGCGCCGCCAGATACTTCGCGCGCGCCTTGTCGTGCAGCGGCGCTTCAAAGGTGATTTGCGGTTCATTTGTGTAAGAAAACAGACTTTTTATCGCATACGGCAGGAGCTCCTCGCTTTCCAGCACAAGCTCGTTACCCGCGATATAGCCCTTGAACGCGCCCTCGAATTCAAGCGCAAGGGGCGTTTGATTCCACGAGCGCAATTCCCTTATGAAGCCCGAAGCGTTCCTTTCGGCGCGCATCTTCTGTCTCTGCCACAGAGCCATCGCGGCGGGCGTGTCGCCCTCGGTCATGGGCCTCAGCGTAAAGGCGGAAGCGTCAAGGTCATTAAGCGCGTGGCGCAGGTTCGTCTTCGTCACGCGGAAGCTGTATTTAAGCCCCGCAGGTTCAAAGCCGAAGTAGCCGTATCTTTGCCTTTGTCCGCCCAGTATCAGCATATCGAGGCCGTGCGCCTTTGCATCGCAAATCACGTTCGACATGAGCTTTTTCATGTGCCCCTCGCCCCTGTGGTACGGGTGTACGCTCACGCTGCCCACGTATCCGCAATATAATTGCGAGTCCCCGAAGTGCAGGGTCGTCAGCCTGTTTGCTACGCAGCCCACGATTTTGTTTTGCTGTTTGGCCAGAAAGTGGAACGCCTCGCCGCCTGCCGGCGCGTCGTCGCCGTAGACCTTTGGCAGAAGCGCCTTAAAATCGTGCGGCACGCGGGTCTGGGAAAAAATATAGTTTATGAAGTCGATTATTTCGCCCATTTCTCCGGGCGCGCCGTTTGTGTACACCGTCTGTGCCATAAGCTCACCTCGGGCGTTATGTTACCATAATTTGCCTGAATTGTCAACGCATGCGCGCGTAAACCGGCCGCGAAATGGTTATTGCCACGTCAGGCGTTTTGTGGTATAATGTCCGCCGAAAACGGTATAGACAGCCGTGCGCCCGAAGCGCATGCTGCTATCATTACAGACCGGGAAAGGCGCCAGCAAATGAAACATAACCCACGGCTTCAGTTTGGGATACTCGCTTCGGCGGGCCTTTCGCTCGTCGTTGCCGCCATGCTTCTCGCCGCGCGAACCATAAGCTATTATTTAGGCCTTGAACAATACGCGGCGTTTTGCTCCCTGCTGCCCTGCGCGATTGGCCTGACGGTGACCATGCAGATACTCAACGGCCTAATGCTGGCGCTGCCGAGGCGCGGATTTCTGACGCTTGCGCCGATTATCGCCTGCGCGCTCGTTTTGCTCTGGTCGCTCGCGCTAATGCTTATCGCACTGCCCGAAAGATTTGAGGTCTACAGGAGAATCGCCCTTTTGCCCATGCTCGCGTTTCTTATACTGCACGCAGCGGGCGGCCTGCTGCTCGGCAAAAAGAGCTTTGCCCTTAATATTACGGTGATGTCTGCGGAGCTTTTGGTCGGGCTCGTGCTTATACTGTCGGCTGTTTTGCTGTTTCATTACGGGGTACACGGCGCGTTCTGGTGCCTCGCTATGTGCCTGAACAGTGCCGCGCTCTGCCCGGTCTTCTTCGTTTGGGGGCACAGAGAGCTGTTCGCTGCCGAAAACTCCGCGCCAATGCGGACAGAGACCGACGCGCCCGCGCCGGTAAACGCAAAGCGCCAGGGCGGCGCTTCGCCGTACAAATATCTGGACGAATACAAAAAACAGCTCAGGCAAAGCCAAACGGATACCCACAACAATTAACGGAGGTATGACATGGGAATATTTGCGCTCGCGGTGATACTGCTGGAGAGGTTTTCAAAAAGCAGGGTACCCTACATAGTTACAGGTGCCGTCGCGCTTTTGCACGCGGTGGTTTTCTTCGTCTTAAGGCAATTGAGCTTAACCATGATTTATAACGGGCGCTCTACCATAGGCGCATATGTCAGCATGCTGACTTACACAACCACGGTTCTTACACTGTGCGAGTCGCTTGCGGTGTTCTGCCTGTTCCGCGCAATAGGTCAGCCGCGGCGCGCGCTGCCACTGATACTTGCGGTGGCTTTGCCCATAGCGATCTCCTTCACCACGAGTCTGATCGTCACATTGTTTTTGTCGAACGCGTCCGTTATCGTTTATATCGATCATAACAGCTTTGGCGCGGCGAGACTGCATCAGGCCTTGGGCGACCTGCTCAGCGGCCTCAGCGCCGGCGCCGCGGGCTACTTTGCCATTCACTGGTCGCAGTATTTCCGCTTTTCAAGGCCCGGCGCGGCCGAAAACAGCGCGCAGCCAAAGCCTGACAGATATCAGTATCTCGACGAATACAAGCGCCGTTTGAAGGAGGAGCAAAAGGATGTTTGACAACATAGGCGCAAAGCTCAAGACTGCGGCCAGGGTGCTGTGCTGGGCGGGTATAGGCGCAAGCGTGCTCGGCGGCTTCATAATGTTTATCGCAGGCGCGATGAACGAAAACACCGCCGGCATAATAAGCGGCCTTACAGTGATGGCGGCAGGCTCCGTCTTGTCATATCTCGGTTCGCTGTGCTTGTACGCCCTTGGCGAAATTGCCGAAAACAGCGACATACGCACCAACCTCGCCGTGAAGGCCGAGATGGAGAAGGTGCGCGAAAAACAGCCTTCCGCCGCGCCCAAGCAGGACATAGCTGAGCAGTAAAGCTCTTTAGACCGAAATATCCCGCCGATAATCAGAAATCGGCGGGATATTTTCATATTATAAAGCGTTTATATTTCGAGCGTAGGATACTGCCTTATCATCTCTCCCCTTCTGAAGCCGCACTTGCGTGCGAGGGGCAGGGAGCCGGGGGCGGAGAGCCAGACATCGAAGGTAATGTCCCTCATGCCTATTGAGGCGAAGTACTTGCGCGCGTCCTCTACGAGGTAGCTGCCCACGCCCTTGCGCCGCCAGGCTCTGGCCACCTGTATAATGCCTATCACGCCGGTGTAGCCCTGACTCCACACCATCACCTCGCCGCAGAGCTCCGAGGGCGAGACGATGAGTATGCGGGCAAAATCGCGGCGGCTCGTCAGCTTCATAAGCCAAGCCATGTCGCGATTTTCGCCGAAGCAGTCGTTGTAGCGGCGCAGGCACTTTTTGCGCTCGTCCTCGTTTTCGAGAAAGTCCCTTACAATGGTGCAGTGCACCGGCACGGGCAGGGTAATGCGCTCGTCGGTCACGCGGCGGGTCATGCGGTTTATGCCGTCCGTGCGGGTGAAGCCCAGCGCCTTCAGCGTCTCAAGCTCGCGCACGTCCTTGGGATCGAGGTCGGCAAACACGCGCGAGGGCGCCTGCTCCTTCATGGCCAGCAGCCGCGCGCGCGTGACCGCCGCTCCGCACAATACGTCGCGGCACTCGTCGTCGCAGGAGACCTTTATCACGTACTGCGCGGGCACGTCGGCAAAAATCCAGGGCAGCTCCTTGCGCGTAACCGAGCAATAGCCTATTTTCATATCCCGGTCATCCAGCGCCACATATCTGTTTTCATTCGTGCGCTTGATTTTCATGCCATATCTCCCCCGCTGAGTTTCTAATTATATATCAGATATTTACCCGCCTGTCCAGCACGTACACGTTCTCGGCGCGCTCATACGTGCGCCTGACCTCGAGCCTGTGCTCGTCAAGCGCCCTCACTATGCTGTCGCCGCGCCTGAGAACAGGCGAGGAATTGCGCCTTTGGATTATCTCCTTTATGCGCTCCCTCAGCTTTACGTCCTCCTTGCCCCAGGGGTAGGTGCGGCGGCAGAAGGGGTCGCCCATGCCGGTCAGACCCGCGTCGTCGCCGTAGTATATGCAGGGCATGCCGGGCAGATGGTTTATAAGCTCGAACGCCTTTATGAAGCGCTCCCTGCCAAGGGCGTATTCCTCCTGAGAGAGCGGCTCGAAAACGCGCCTCTCCCTTGGCGGCTCAAGGTCGGTTTTGCCGGCAAGCACGTCTATTATTCTGGGCTTGTCGTGGCTGCCCAGCATGTTCATCATCGAAAACAGCATGGGCGCGGGCAGCGTGGACTGCTGATGGTTGATCAGCTCCTGCAGGTCGTAGGCGCTCTCCCTGAACAGCATGAAATTGATAAGATGCTCCCTCAGGGGATAATTCATCGCGCTGTCCAGCGTGTCGCCCACGGCGTAGCAGCGCGGGCGGCCGTAGGAGATTTTGTTGGTCACGTCCTCCCATACCTCGCCTATCACGCAGGCGTCTGGGTTTTCGGTCTTTACGCGGCTCCTGAGGGCGCGAATGAACTCCATGGGCAATTCGTCCGCCACGTCGAGGCGCCAGCCCGCGGTGCCCTTTTTTATGTAGTGGGAGACCACGCTGTCCTTGTCGGTGACGATGAAGCCGAAATACGAGGGGTCCATCTCGTTGACGTTGGGCAGCGTGTCTATGCCCCACCAGCAGTCGTAGTCGTCGCGGCCGCCGTCGAAGCGGTACCAGCTGTAATAGGGGCTTTCCTTAAGGTGGCTGTAGGCGCCCTTGGAATTGTAGGTGCCGTATTTGTTGAAGTAGCGGCTGTCCGCGCCGGTATGAGAAAACACGCCGTCCAGCACTATGTGTATGCCTGCCTCCGCCGCGTCGCGGCACAGCAGCGTCAGATCCTTCTCGGTGCCGAAGGAGGGGTCTATCTTTTTATAATCGCCGGTGTCGTATTTGTGGTTTGAGCGCGCCTGAAAAATCGGGTTCAGGTACAATGCGCCTATGCCCATTTCCTTAAGAAAGGGCAGCTTTTCGCGTATGCCCGTGAGGTTGCCGCCGAAGAAGTCCACGGCCTCGCAGTCGTCGCCGTTTTGGCACAGCACGGGCGGCTCGTTCCAATATTTGTGCAGAAAAGCGCCCCTGCCCTCGGGCGGCAGTATGCCCTTTGACCCTATGGCGAAACGATCGGTCATTATCTGCATCATCACGCTGTCGCGCATCCACTCGGGCGTCTCGAAGGCGGGATCGTATACGGTTATCTGAAAGGAGGGCGGCTCATGGTCGTAAAGGCCACACTCGCGGGCGGGCGGCTTGCCCACATAGGTCCGGCCTGCGCCCTCGTCCTCAAGCACGAAGTAATACCACACCAGCCCCGTATCGCCGCCCACGGGCACGTGCGCCTCCCAGACGTCGGACGATACGGGTTTCATGCTTATCCAGTCCTCGCCGCCGCCTCTCCACAGGCGCACCCACGCCCT
>JAFPYA010000311.1 GCA_017412445.1 Clostridia bacterium | reverse complement strand
GGCAGCGGCAAGAAATATAAAGAGTGCTGCGGCAAGGGCAAATAATACTTATCCCTTTGTATAAAATTAAGGAGTGAGCATATATGTACGAATCCGAGGTTTTCCGACAGGAAATCACCGCGCTCAAGGCTATGCTTGAAGAGACCTCCAAGAGCCTCAACATCGAAGGACTCAAGGAACAGCTCGTCGAGTATCAGGAGGACATGGCTTCCGAGGGCTTCTGGGACGATGTGGAGCGCGCTCAGAAGATAAACCAGCGCATGCATTCCTGCGAAAATCGAATAAATCACTATAATTCGCTTTGTTCTCGGCTTGACGATGTAGAGGTGATGCTCGAGCTCAGCCAGGAGGACGGCGGCGAAGAGATGGCCGGCGATATCTCAAAAGAGCTAAAGCAGCTCAGAGAAGAAATGGAGTCGCTCAAGCTTACAACATTGCTGACCGGCGAATATGACGGCTGCGACTGCATACTTTCCCTGCACGCGGGCGCAGGCGGAACCGAGGCACAGGACTGGACGCAGATGCTTTACCGCATGTATACGCGCTTCGGCGAGCGCATGGGCTTCAGCGTGCGTGAGTTGGACATGCTTGAAGGCGATGAGGCCGGCATAAAAAGTGTCACGTGGGAAGTGAGCGGCGACTACGCCTACGGCTTTATGAAGAGCGAAAGGGGCGTACACAGGCTGGTCAGAATATCGCCGTTTGACGCCAACGCAAGAAGGCACACATCGTTTGCATCATTGGATGTTGCCCCCGTTATCGAGGACGAAGGCGAAATTCCGATAGACCCAGACGATCTCAGAATCGACACCCACCGCTCCTCCGGCAAGGGCGGTCAGCACGTAAACCGTACCGACTCCGCCGTGCGAATTACTCACCTGCCTACGGGCATTGTGGTGCAGTGCCAGAACGAGCGCAGCCAGATACAGAATAAAGAGACCTGCTTTAAAATGCTGCGTGCAAGACTTGCCGAGCTTCAGGAGCAAAAGCGTCAGGAGCTTATGGGCGAGGTCAAGGGCGAGCTCAAAAAGATTGAATGGGGCAGTCAGATACGTTCATATGTCTTCCAGCCCTACACGCTGGTCAAGGATCACCGCACAGGCTACGAAAACGGAAACATTGACGACGTGATGGACGGTGACCTTGAGGGCTTTGTGACGGCCTATCTGCAAAAGCTGTAATATGAGTTACATTGAAGACGTCCTTAATCAAGCGGAGACGCTCAAGGCCAGAAAGCACGCGCTGATACTGTCTATAGAATCCAGCTGCGATGAAACCGCCATAGCCGTGGTCAGAGACGGAAGAGAAGTGCTCGCAGATGAGATCGCCTCACAGGTCAATATTCATGCGCTCTACGGCGGAGTAGTGCCCGAAATCGCCAGCCGCATGCACGTAGAGTCACTTAGCGAGCTTTACAGGCGTGCGCTCAAGAATGCTGGCATTTCAAAAAACGATATAGACGCAATCGCCGTGACTTTCGGCCCCGGTCTCGTCGGCGCACTTCTCACCGGAGTCAGCTTCGCAAAAGCTCTGGCCTACGCGCTGGATTTACCTTTGATTGCGGTCAACCATATAGAAGGGCATGTGAGCGCGAACTATATCGCGCATCCCGAGCTTGAGCCGCCGTTTGTCTGCCTTGTTGCCTCAGGCGGTCACAGCCATATCGTAAACGTCACGGGCTACGGTCAATATGAGTTATTAGGACGAACTGTGGACGATGCGGCAGGCGAGGCCTTTGACAAAGTCGCACGTGTGCTGGATATACCTTACCCCGGTGGACCACTTCTGGATAAGCTCGCCGAAAGCGGGAACAGCGACAAATATCATTTTCCCAATGTGCATACACCGGGCAAGTACGATTTTTCCTTCAGTGGGCTTAAGACTGCGGTTATAAATCAGGCGCACAGCATAAGGCAGAGCGGAGGCACAATAGATGCCGCAGATTGGGCGGCATCGTTCAGAAAAGCAGTAGTGGACACGCTGCTGGATAAAGCGCTAACAGCCGTAAAGGACACGGGTGCAAAGCGATTCGCACTGGCGGGAGGCGTGGCATCAAATATGCTGCTCAGAAGAGAAGCTCAAAGGCGCTCAAACGAGATGGGCATCAAGCTTTATTTTCCGCCTCCGCGCCTCTGTACTGACAACGCCGCCATGATAGGCTCAGCGGGCTTTTACAGGCTATTGCTTGGCGAAACGGCCGATATGAGTCTCAATGCAGAGCCATCGATAAAACTGATAGAAGAATAAGTCCGATCGGAATCGTCCGATAAGGACTTATTCTTTTTTGCCAGTAATTCTTATAGTGTAGACATGTCGCTTGGCAGAAGACCAATCTCCTGAGCCTGCATTGTATAATTTACTCATCAAAGCAAAAGAGGCATAATAAAATGTACGGAGCAATTCTTGGTGATATCATAGGCTCGCCCTACGAATTTGACATGGGACTAAAGACGAAGAGATTTCCACTGTTCATTTCATCAAGCCAGTTTACGGACGACAGCGTAATGACGCTTGCAGTAGCCGAAGCATTGATGGACACGATGGGAAAGGATGACGATGCAATAAAAAGCGCGCTCGTTCGTTCTATGCAGAAATGGGGAAGGCTCTATCCAAACGCTGGCTATGGAAGCAGATTCATCGTCTGGCTCAGACAGGAAAATCCCAAACCTTATATGAGCTACGGCAATGGCTCGGCCATGCGCGTATCGGCAGTCGGCTGGCTCTATGGTGACTTTAGTACAACAAGGCATACTGCGCGGCTCACCGCTGAGGTCTCTCATAACCACTTGGGGGATAAAGGGCG
>JAFPYA010000310.1 GCA_017412445.1 Clostridia bacterium | reverse complement strand
GCGGAAGAGGAACATCGTACATATTGTAACGATGAATGATTTGATCTTCCTGTTCACGTAGAAAAATCCGTTGATCGCGCCGATCGCAACTCCTGCGGCAATGCCACCGAGTACGGCCAGCGTCATGTTGACCCCGCTCAGCAGGCAGACGACGATCGAGTTGAAGAAGTATATGCCGAAGGGCGCGGTGTTCCACGCGGTTACGTAGTTTTCAACGTTGCTCCACGAGGCGGGCGCGAGGGAGGGCGGGAACAGGTTCATTTCGGACGCAGTCTTAAAGGACGAGGCTATCATCCAGTAGAACGGGAACACCATCAGCACGGCGCCCAGCGTCAGAAGCAGCAGCTTCGTCTTTTTGAGCAACACCACGGAGGCGATGAAGCCAAGAATCGCTACTGAGAATACAATAAGCCGCGTCGTGAACGCGCTCACGTTTCCCCTCGTGGCCGAGTGGGATGCCACCTCCATTAGCTCCGCGTATTCGCTGGTGGAGGTCTTTATATTCCACTCGGCAATCTTGCTTTCAACGGTGTCGAGTCTTCGCATGGACTGCATAAGGGTCATGTCCTCGCCGTTGATTTTGGCTTTGCGCTGGAAGGTGTCGGCGTCGCTCACTATCTGCATTGAGAAAGGCTGAACGAATATCGCCGTCAGCAGACAGACTATCATGGCTATTACGAGGCAGAGCTTTTTTCTGTCGGCAATGAGCCCCGTGAACCACTGCTTAAGTGATTTGAACATTCGTATTCCCCCTTTCTCACTGGTATACCCAGTTGCGCTGTATCCACTTTTGCACCATGGTGAATATGAAGATTATCACAAACAGCACCATAGCCGCTGCGGCAGCGTAGCCCAGGGAATGCATTCCGTCAAAGTTGGACGAGATGTTGTTGTAGATGTACCACGCCACGGTCTCCATCTGGAAGTTTTCGGGCGCGCCGTTCCACAGCACGAACACGTCGGTGTAAACCTTGAAGGCGGAAATACTGTTGATTATCAGCACCAAGCCTATGGTGGGGGAAAGCAACGGCACGGTTATCCTGAAGAAGATGCGCGCCGGCTTGCTGCCGTCCACCTTGGCAACTGTGTAGAGGTTTTCGTCTATGTTCTGCAGGCCGCTGAGCAGCAGTATGATCGTAAACGGCAGGCTCGACCAAATGCCGTATATAATCAGAACCGCCATGGGTATCACGTGATTGGTGCCGCCGGTCTGCAGCCAGTTTACGTTTTCGGGCGCGCCGAAAAAGCGGGTAAAGAAGGCGATCAGCGCGTTAATCATGCCGTAATTCTGATTGAACATCCATCTCCACACCAAGCCGACGGCCGTGGCGGTGGTGACCATGGGCATGAAGTAGGCGGTCTGGAACACCGCACGCAGCTTCGTCTTCTGATTGAGCAGGTACGCTATCACTATGGATATCGCGGCGGTGATTGGTACGGTGAAGAGCACAAACAGAGCGGTGTTCTTGAGGCTGCGCCAGAACTGGCTGCTGCCCGCGCCGCTGAGTATGAACTTATAGTTGCCGATACCCCAGCCGGTGGCCTCGCCCAGATTGTTGCCAGTCAGGTGGTAGTTCTCCTGAAAGCTCATTATCAGCACTCGGATCATGGGATAGAATGTGAACACGCCCACGCCGACCAGGAAGGGCAGCAGGTAGTCAAAGGGCTCTATGGCCTGCCCCACGCGCGCGCGGCCGTCCTCGTCCCTGGTGAACCACAAAAGCATGAGCAACAGCCCCACCAGCACAAACAAGCCGCCTATGATGAGCAGCGCCTGCCAGTAGTACATGATTATGTAATTCTTTGTGGCGTTGGGACTGAGCGTGCCCTTGACACGGCTCAATGAAATCGAGCTCGTCGCGTCCTCGGCGCGGTCTATGAGGCCTTGGATGATTGAGGGCGCCTGCTGGGCGGATACCGTGCGGATTTCCTCCGCCTTCTCGGGGAATACGCCCGCGGCCTTCTCGGTGTAGGTGTTTATGGCATGCATGAGCATTTCGGTTTCGTCGAATGCGCCGAAATCCTCATCCATTTTTGCGTTCACGCTTTTGCGCGAGGCCGCGAACACCTTGTTGTCGAGCGTCTTTTCGTTGTCAACATGCTCAACGAACAGAGCTTTCAGGCTGCCCTCTATGCCCGCGGTCTTGTCCTTATATATGTTGGCGCGGGATGTGCTGTAGTAGCCTGCCCTTACGTCCTTAAGGTAGCCAAGCCCCGTAAAGCCCAGCGCCACCAGCAGCGCGCCCAGCACGAGCAATGCGATTATATGCACTATCAATCGCATGTTGCCGCGCCGCAGATGCCGCTTCTTGGCAGTTGCAGCTACCATTTAGTTCACCTCCGCTTGTGCATCGTTCGGAAGCAGGCGCGTGCCGTCGTCAAGCCTGTAGAGGAACACGCCGCGCTTTTTGAGGTGAAGCTTGACGCTCTGACCGGCCTCAAGCCCTTCGTCCGAGGGAATGTAGGCTCTGAACTCGCTGCTGCCGAGCCTGAAGCGCGCCATCTCATCCTTGCCCAGCTTGTATACGCTTTCAACCACGCAGGGCAGTGTCTCGCTGCCAGCGTTGTCGGTGGTGAAGCTTTCGCTGCGCACGGAGAGGTTCACGCGGCCGGTATAGTTGACGCTCTTGAACCTGTCAAGCATTATTGCTTCGCTGCCGCCGTCGGGAAGGAACGTGCCGTTATCGAACTTGCCGGGGATGTTGTTTATCGGGGGATTGCCCAAAAAGTCCGCCACGAACTGGTTCGCAGGCTCGTCGTACAGCCTCTGCGGCTCGTCGTACTGCTGCTTGATGCCAAGCTTCATAAGCACTATGTGGTCGCTTATGCTCATGGCCTCCTCCTGGTCGTGGGTTACGAATATGGCCGTGACCTTGGTTTCCTGCTGTATGCGGCGGATTTCCTCGCGCATCTCAAGGCGCAGTCTGGCGTCGAGGTTGCTCAGAGGCTCGTCGAGCAGCAGAAGCCTTGGACGCTTCACGAGCGCTCGGGCGATGGCCACGCGCTGCTGCTGGCCGCCGGAGAGCTGCTTGGGCTTTCTGTCCAGCATCGTCTCCACGTGCACGAGCTTAGCCATCTCTATGGCTCTCTCCTCGCGCTCCTTCTTGGGCACCTTTTGTATTTCGAGCGGGAAGCAGATGTTCTTCAGCACGCTCATGTGAGGATACAGCGCGTAGTTCTGAAACACCAGGCCTATGCCGCGCTCCTCGGGGGGAAGATTGGTCACGTCGTCGTCGTCAAACCAGATTTTTCCGCTCGTAACGGGCAGTATGCCCGCCAGCATGTTGAGGATGGTGCTTTTGCCGCAGCCGGAGGGACCCAGCAGCGAGATAAGCTCCCCGTCTTCAAGCTCCACGTTGAAGTGATTCACGGCGTCGAGCGCGCCGAAGCTCTTTGTCAGGTTTTCAAATCTGACTTTCATATGGCTATCTTCCTTTCGCATGTAGATTATTTATATGCGCCGCAAGGGTTCGCGCCATGAGCCCGGACGCTTGCGCCCCATATAAACTTTAAAGGCTTACGCGCCTTGATGACGCGTAAGCCTGCGAAAGATTGGATTACTGAGCGCCGCCTAGAGCGGTGTTGAAGTTGGCAACGCACTGCGCCCATGCGTCTTCAACAGTCATGCCGTTGTTGACAACGTTGAGCACGGCGTCCTTAATCTCGTTACGCACGGTGGAGGCACCGGTCACGGCGGGCAGAGAGCCTGCGATGTCCAGGTGAGCACCGACGGCGTTGAGGCTCTTCACCGCGAGGGTGTCCTGAGCCACATACTCCTTGTAGCCCTCGAGCTCCTGAGTCCAGGAGTAGGGAGCCAGAGCGTTAACGGCCTTAACCCAGCCCAGGTTCACGTCGGCGCTGATGAAGTACTTGATGAACTCGTAGGCGCCTTCGGCGCGGGCATCGGCGGCAGCAAGAGCGTCACCGCTGGCATCCTTGCCGTAGTAGAACACGATGGGGCCGCGGTTCCAGCTGGGATACCAGGTGGTGGCGGGCATGGGAGCTACGTCAAACTCGAAGCCGTCGGGAGTGATGTAGGGGTAGCCGGCGCAGGAGCCGATGTAGGAGGCCACGATGCCGCTGTTGAAGTCCTCGGAGAAGTAGTTGCCGGAGGACTGGAGCATGAAGTAGCCGTTGTTGGCGCAGTCTACGAGCCACTGGATGGTGGCCTTCACGGACTCGGTGTCAAAGCCGACGGTCTTCGCTTCCACGTTGATGTAGGTGGCGGTCTCGTCTTCCATTATGAAGCCCTGCAGGCAGTCTACGAGGCTGTCAAAGCCCAGACCGGCGATGCCCTTCTGCTCCTTGATGACCTTGCAGTTGGCTTCCATCTCTTCCCAGGTGGTGGGAACGGAGAGGCCCAGCTCATCGTACAGGGTTTTGTTGTAGAACAGGATGGGGCCGGTGGTGTAGGCGGGCAGATAGTGGATGGT
>JAFPYA010000309.1 GCA_017412445.1 Clostridia bacterium | reverse complement strand
TGCCGTTAGTGAGTAGATTATGCCATATATTATCCGAAAATGCAATAGGGCTATGGTTAAAATTGCAAATTAACCCGAAACTTAACGGGCTGTTTCGCCTCCTGAAGTAAGTGCGGCCTGCTCAAATGCTTAAGCCGCGCCATCATGAAGGAGCGTATTGTTTAGCTGATATTAAGATTAGTTGCACTTATACTGTGTTTTGTTGACAAATTAACCTGCCAAGTATACAATATAGTAGATATTTTGCTCAAATGGGCAATTATATGCTGAAATCAGCGGTCAAAACCGTGTTTCAAGAAATCTGAATAAGGAGGAAGTGAGTATAGCTTGAGTCCCATAATCGCAATTGTAATTGCGGTCGCCACGCTCGTGCTTGGCGCCGTTGGTGGATATATATACCGCCGAAATTACACCGAAGACAAGATAGGGCGCTCCGAAAAGTTTGCAGAAGAGCAGCTTGAGGAGGCCAAGCGCAAGGCTGACGAAATGAAGTCAAAGGCGGATGAATACAAGAAGGAACAGATTCTTTCCGCCAAGGAAGAAATACTCAGTCTCAAGGACGAGCTCGACAAGGAAGTTAAGGACAGGCGCGGCGAGGTCAGCCGCCTCGAGCGCCGCGTAAATCAGCGCGAGGAAGCGCTCGACAAAAAGTATGATCAGGTGGAAGCCCGCGAGGAAGCCCTGAACGAAAAGTACAAGGAAGCCGAAAAGCTCGAAGCTGAAGCGCAGAAGCTGCACGACCGTCAGGCAGGCGAATTGGAGCGCATCTCCAACATGACCATGGACGAGGCGCGGCAGATAATCATCAACCGCGTGCAGAAGGATGCCTACCATGACGCCGCCGTGATGGTGCGCGACATAGAAGCCCGTGCCAAGGACGAGGCCGACAAAAAGGCCCGAAACATCATTTCTCTCGCCATTCAAAAGTGCGCCGCAGACCATGTGGCCGAGACCACGGTGAGCGTGGTGGCGCTGCCCAACGACGACATGAAGGGCAGGATAATCGGCCGCGAGGGCAGAAACATACGTGCCCTTGAAACCGCTACGGTCGTCGACCTGATAATCGACGATACGCCTGAAGCCGTCATAATCTCGGGCTTTGACCCTGTGCGCAGGGAGATCGCCCGCGTGGCGCTGGAAAAGCTGATAATGGACGGCCGCATACACCCCGCCCGCATCGAAGAGCTGGTAGAAAAGGCCAAGCGCGAGGTTGACAACCAGATCCGCGAGGCTGGCGAGAACGCTGTGTTCGAGACCAACCAGCATTCGCTGCACAGGGAGCTCGTGCTGCTGCTGGGCCGCCTCAAATACCGCACCAGCTACGGTCAGAACGTGCTCAAGCACTCAATCGAGGTCAGCCATCTGGCGGGCGCTATGGCCGCGGAGCTGGGCGCAGATGTTCAGCTTGCCAAGCGTGGAGGCCTCCTGCACGACATAGGCAAGGCCATCGACCACGAGGTCGAGGGCACGCACGTAACAATAGGCGGCGAGCTTGCAAGGAAGTATCATGAGTCCGAGGCCGTAGTCAACTGCATACTCGCTCACCATGGCGACGTGGAGCCTCAGAGCGTAGAAGCGGTGCTTGTGCAGGCGGCCGACGCCATCTCAGCCGCAAGACCCGGCGCAAGGCGCGAGAGCATCGAGAACTACATCAAGCGCCTCGAAAAGCTGGAGGAAATCGCCAATTCCTTCCAGGGCGTCGAGAAGAGCTACGCCATACAGAGCGGTCGCGAAATCCGCATAATGGTGAAGCCCGAGGACGTAAACGATGCAGGCACACTCGTATTGGCCAAGGAAATCTGCAAGCGCATAGAGGACGAGATGGAGTACCCCGGCCAGATAAAGGTCAACGTAATCCGAGAAACCCGCGCCGTGGAAATGGCCAAGTAATCGCCATAATTTAACCCAACAGCATATTGCATTGCGCGAAAGCATGTAGTATAATAATTAAGCTAATTTGACACAGGGAGTGAATATTTTGCCTAATATCAAGTCTGCTATCAAGCGTGTAAAGGTATCTGAAAAGAAAAATCTGCGCAACCGCATGGTGAGGACCGCCATGAAGACCAACGTTAAGAAGTTTAACGCTGCTCTCGCCGACGGTACCGCCGATGCCAAGCTGCTCAGCGCCACTCAGGGCGCGGTCGACAAGGCCGCCTCCAAGGGCGTTATGCACAAGAACGCGGCCAACCGCAAAAAGAGCCGTCTGGCCAAGAGCCTCAACAGGCAGCAGGCGCAGGCCTAAACCACACGCACTCATACAGAGCCATGTTGCGCATGGCTCTTTTGAGGTTTTGGGGAAATACGATTCTTCATATACTGATATAAGGAGATATTGCGATGCTCGGTTACTATCAGATCAGAAGCCCGTTGTCGGCGCACAGTCAGGAGCTCGTGTACAGATTCATAAGCCGCCTGCAGGACGAAATGGGGGAGGTGCTAAAGCAGCTTGACCTCCGTGAATATCTTGAAGCGGACTTTGCGCTCATATACGTGGCCTCAGGCGGAAGCGAAGGCTATTTTCTTGAGATATTCGAGCAGATCAAGCACAGGCACTGCTACATACTTACAAGCGGCGACAGCAATTCGCTTGCGGCCAGCATGGAAATACTCAGCTTTTTGAACAAGCACGGCGGCAGCGGCGAGATACTGCATGGCGACATAGGCGAGGTGGCCGCAAGGATAACCGCCATCAGGCGCGCGCACGAAGCGCTCAAAAACCTAAGGGGCAAGCGCCTCGGCTGTATAGGCACACCCTCGGACTGGCTCATCGCAAGCGACTACGATGCGGACGCAGTTATGAAAAAACTGGGTCTGGGCTTCGTATCCATCGGCATGGACGAGCTGCTAAGTGAGATTGCCAGGCACACCTATGCAGACAACGAGTATACCGAATTGCTGAAGCGTAAAGACTTTGACAAAACAGATGTGGAGAAGGCACTGTGCGTCTACGGAGCGTTCCAGAGGATAGTGGAGCGCTACGACCTTGCAGGCGTTTCGGTGCGCTGCTTCGATCTGCTCGACAGCGTGCATACCACGGGCTGCCTCGGGCTTTCAATACTGAACAATCTGGGTGTTTACGGCGGCTGTGAAGGCGACATGCCGGCACTTCTGTCTATGGCTGTGATGGGCAGCGTCACGGGCGAAAAGCTGTTCATGTGCAACCCTTCGCGCTTCGATACGAAGGAGGGCAGCGCGGTGTTCGCCCACTGCACCGTGCCCACGGATATGCTCTCGTCATTTAAGCTGAACACCCACTTTGAAAGCGGCATAGGCGTCGCGGTGCAGGGCAAGCTGCCCGAGGGCGACTGTACGATATTCAAATGCGAGGGCGAC
>JAFPYA010000308.1 GCA_017412445.1 Clostridia bacterium | reverse complement strand
CATAGACCCCTGCCTGTATGAAGCCGCCTCCATAGACGGCGCGGGACGCTTCGGCTAGATAATGCACGTTACGCTGCCGGGCATAAAGTCCACATTTGTGATTTTGCTTGTAATGAACATAGGCCATCTGCTTGAGGCCGGTTTTGAAATACAGTATCTGCTCGGCAACGTAAAGGTGATGGATTTTTCAAGAACCATAGACATTTACGTGCTTGACTACGGCATTTCCGCTCAGAAGTACGGGCTTGCCATAGCCGCCGGCATGTTTAAGAGCGTCGTAGCCATAGTGCTACTGCTTACCGCAAACTTTGTGGCGCGCAGGCTCGATGAGAACGCTTTGATTTGAGGAGGGAAGAAAATGACTACCGAGAGCATTAAAAAGCCCGCCCGAAGGTTTTTTCACAAGGATTGGCTCTTCCCCCTCGTAAACGGCGCAATACTCGTACTGCTCATGTTCGTAACGCTCTACCCCGTATTGAACACGGTAGCGTACTCGTTCAACGAGGGCACCGACGCGGTCAGAGGTCACGTCGGCCTGTGGCCTCGAAAACTGAGCTTTCAGAGCTACAAGAGCCTTTTGTCCGATCCCAACGTATATCAGGCGGGGTTCGTCTCCATAATGAAAACCGTGATCACCACCGTTTTGAACCTGCTGATAACCGGCATGCTGTCCTTTACGCTATCGAGGAAGGAATACGTGCTTCGCAAGTTCATTACCACCGTGCTGGTGTTCACGATGTATATAAACGCCGGCCTTATCCCGAATTATCTGCTCATAGCCAAGACGCTGAACCTTATGAACACCTTCTGGGTGTACATAATACCAACGATGTTCAGCTGCTTTAACATGATAGTGATAAGAACCTACATCGCTGGGCTGCCCGATGCGCTTGTTGAATCCGCAAGGATAGACGGCGCGGGCGATTTCAGGGTATACTGGCAGATAATCTTCCCGCTATGCATGCCTGTGCTGGCGACCGTGGCATTGTTTGTCGCGGTGGGTGCATGGAACTCATGGTTTGACACACACCTGTACTGTGGCACCGAAAAGAACCTGTATACGCTGCAGTACCTGCTAAAGATGAAGCTTGCAACCACCAACCAGTCTGCAAACGCGGCAAGATCCTCCGCCGACGCGTTGAAGAGCACAACACTCACCACGCCCGTCACAATAAGAAGCGCCATAACCGTGGTTTCGGCGGTGCCGATACTCATCGTGTATCCTTTCCTGCAAAGGTACTTCGTAACCGGCATGGCGCTTGGCAGCGTGAAGGGCTGAGCCTAAGCACTTGAAAACACGTAAAGGGGAACCGTAATGGACGAAAATGCACTGAGCCGTTCCCGCTCTCGCTTTCCTGACGGCTTCAGGATATTGAAAGGCAAGCAGGAATATGTAACATACCTTGAAAACTCTACCGTAAGGGTGTGGTATGCCGATACGCCGCAGGCTTACAGCAGCCACTTTCATTCGGCGGTGGAAATAATCATGCCGCTCCGCGGTGAGGTGGAATACACCGTGTCCGAATTCAGCTATACCGTGCAGGCGGACGAAGTGCTCATTATTCCGCCCGGCTGGGAGCACAGCCTGACAATGGGCGAAAACAGCGCAAGATACCTGTTTTTGTTCGAGCCCGATCCTATATTCGGCATGAGGGACATGAAGCTGGTGGAGGGCATACTGAAAATTCCGATCTACCTGAGCGGCCAGCCCGATTTGCAGGAGACCGTGCGCGCTCTGCTTACGCAGGTGGTCGATATTTACGACAAGCGGGATTTTTTGTGGAACTCCATGTGTTACTCAATACTCACCCGCATATACGTGCGTTTGGGGCAGATGAACATGGCGCGGCTGCTCGGCAAGAGCGTTTCGCGCAGCAGCCACACCGATCCCGAAATAATCGACAGCGCCTGCGTGTACATAGACAACAATTACATGCGAGACATCGGTCTTGAGGATCTCAGCGCGTTTACAGGTTTTACACGTTGCTATTTTTCGCGCATTTTCAAGCAGCACACGGGCATTACATATTCGGAGTACCTGCGCAACAAGCGCGTGAGTGTGGCTGCCGATATGCTGATTCACTCAAAACTGCAGATACGCGACGTCGCCACGGGAGCGGGCTTTGGCAGCATAGCCACGTTCAATCGCGTGTTCCTTGACGCGAAGGGCTGCACGCCCTCCAAATTCAGGAGCATCTATGCCGACCTCGATCCCGTAAGATAATTTTTTCCATCCTCCTTTTGCCCGCCGCGCTGCCGGTAATTCCAATTCGGCCGCGCGACGGGATTTTATATTTGCGCATCTTGACACCCCAACCATTTTCTGCTATAAATACGTATACGTTTAGAATAAACATATAGAAAATCAAAAGGAGCTTTGTATATCATGACAGCTCAGGTGGCGCTTGGCATACTTTTACCCTTTGCAGGCACGAGCCTCGGCGCGGCGATGGTGTTTGTGCTTCGCGGCAGGATTTCAAACAGTCTGCAAAGGATACTCACCGGCTTTGCGGCAGGCGTGATGGTTGCCGCATCGTTCTGGAGCCTGCTTGAACCCGCGCTCGAAGGCGCAGAGCATATGGGCAAACTGTCATTCCTGCCCGCGGCGATCGGCTTTTTGGTGGGCATAGGCTTTTTGCTGCTGCTGGACAAGGTCACGCCTCACATGCACATGGATGCACAGGCGGAAGGCCCCAAAACCAGTCTCAAGCGCACCACAAAGCTGATTTTGGCCGTCACGCTTCACAACATTCCCGAAGGCATGGCCGTAGGCGTGGTGTACGCGGGCTGGGTCTCTGGCGACGCGGGCGTAAGCAAGGCGGCCGCGCTGGCACTGGCGCTGGGCATCGCGCTGCAAAACTTTCCCGAGGGCGCAATAGTCTCTATGCCGCTCAGAGCCGAGGGCATGCCCAAGCACAAGACCTTTTGGTACGGTGTGCTCTCGGGCGCGGTTGAGCCTGTGGCCGCTCTATTAACCATAGCCGCGGCGAGCGCCGTGGTGTCCGTGCTCCCCTACCTGCTGGCGTTTGCCGCAGGAGCCATGATGTACGTGGTCGTGGAAGAGCTTATCCCTGAGATGTCCGAGGGTGAGCACTCAAACGCGGGCACGGTGGCTTTCGCGCTGGGCTTCGTGCTGATGATGATTCTGGACGTAGCACTCGGATAATGTATGCATATAAAAGCTCCGCTCGCTGATTGCGGGCGGAGCTTATTGTTTTAATTCAATCAACCGTTACAGTTCAAGCAGCTTGCGGCTGTCTTTCGAGCAGGCGCTCTGCTTGGCGCTGACTACGCTCGTAGCCAGCCTCACGCCATTTTCACACGCCGCCCTTAAGCCCTTGCCTGCGGTAAGCGTTATCACTGCGGCGGAAAAGAAAGCATCGCCTGCGCCTGTTGTATCGACGACATCGCACCTGACGCCAGGCACGCAGCCGCACTCTCCCGTTTCTCCGTCGATGTACACGCAGCCGTTCGGCCCCATGGTGATTATCACGCTTTTAAGCTTCAGGCGCTTAGCGCCGTCCTGCACGGCTTTAAGCGTTTCGATACCGTCTAACCCGGTGAGCTTAGTATTAAACAGCTTGCCTGCTTCTATTTCGTTCATTATGGTGCAATTGCAGGGCGAAAGCAGCTCTTTATTTGCCAGCATCACGCTCATGTTGCCCACTATAACGTACAGGGGCTTATTGTATTTTACAGCCAGCTCACAGGCCTTACGGGCGATAGCGTACGAGGTGTCGTATTCCACCACCACGGCATCTGCAGCTTTATACATTTCATCGCCCCACTCGTCAAGTGCGCCCTCAAGCATCTGCACGTCCGGCATTTTGGATACCGAACCCGCGAGCTCTCCTTTTTCATCGAACACGGCCAGCCACATGCCTATGCCGCCCGCGCTCACTGTGGCGGCGTGAGAAAGGCTAACGCCCGCGCTCTCGAGGCGGTAGCGCACCTCCTGACCGAGAGGCGCATCCTCGAGCAGTGTCAGAAAATCCACATTCGCACCCAAATACGCCAAATCCTCAGCTACGTTTCGGGCGACGCCACCATGTGTCACGGTCACGCTTCCGGGATTTGTGCCTATAGGATCGTATTTATTGAACGAAAAGCCCTTCATGTCCAAAAACGCAAGACCGGCCACCAGAATGTTCATCGCTATCTGCCTCCGTTGTTTTGTGGAATTATACAACAAATCGTGTGTATATTCAACCCTCATATCGTGAAATTTGAATCAAGCGCGAATCATTATAAAGATCTGCGTTTGTCAAAATCTCGGTAAGGCTTGCTTTTTTTGCTCAATCGGGTTATAATGTATATGCAAGGTCAAAATACTTTGAATGGAGTGATTTCATATGATTCAGGTTATCGCCGGCAACAAGGGCAGCGGCAAGACGAAGCGCCTCCTCGACATCACAAACGATGCTCTGAAGCAGGAACACGGCCAGATAGTGTTCATAGATGACGACAAGCGCTACATGTACGATCTGCGCCACGAAATCCGCTTTGTGGACGCGGGCGAATTTGCCGGAATCAGAGGCTGCAGTGCCGATGTATTTCTGGGCTTTTTGGCGGGCATGCTGGCCGGCAACTACGATATTTCATTGATTTGCGTGGACGCGTTTGTAAAGCTGATCAAGGGCACCGACCTCAAGGATACCGCGGTATTCTTCAGAGAACTCGAAAATCTGAGCCAGCACAGCAACTGCAGTTTCATACTTAACGTAAGCTGCGACCTCGAATTACTGCCCGAACACATTAAGCCATACGTAATCTGAACGACTTACTGCCCGCGGACTCACTGCTCCGCGGGCAGTCAATTACAATGATATGATACTTTCAAATCCACACACTCACACATTTTATGTCGACGGCAAGGATTCGCCGGAGGACATGGCGCGAGCTGCCTTCGAGCTCGGCTTTGAATCGCTGGGCTTCAGCGAGCACGCCCATCAGCCCGCGGTCGACACAATGTACGGCATATCACCTGAAAACCGTGCAAAATACATTTTTGACGTGAACGCCCTTAAAGTCCGATACGCGGGCAAAATGCGTCTGTGGCTCGGCTTTGAAATCGACATTGTTTCGGACGAAACGGCGAGCGACGTCGATTATTTTATAGGCGCGAGCCATTATTTTGTGCATGACGACGAGTTTGCGGCGATAGACGGCGACCCCGACAAGCTGGAAAGCTATGTCGCGAGGCATTTCGGCGGCAGCTGGGACAGGGCGATCGAGAGCTATTTTGAAAGCTATGCAAGCTTCATTGCACAGCGAAAGCCCGATTTTATCGCGCACTTCGACCTTATAAAGAAAAGCAACACCAAACGAAGCTGGTTTGACGAGAGCCGCGCCCTCACCTATTACGGAAAGCTTGCGATGAAGCAGATGCTACCGCATTGCGACCTTATGGAGCTGAACTTGGGCGGCATGCTGAGGTCTGGCCAGAACGAACCATATCCCATTCCTGAATTGTTGAAGTACTGGCACGATCTTGGCGGCAAGGTTATCCCCTCGACCGACTGCCACAACAGAGCTTTGCTTAACGGCAAATTTGATTTTGCGCCCGACTATATGCGCGCGGCGGGGTACGAGGAATTCACCGTGCTGGGAAACGGCGAAAAGCTATTCGAGACGAGGCGGCTTTGATGGACTTTATACCACTCAAACGCCTCCTTGTAAATTTATCCGGCGACATGCTGCCGGGCGGAGTCGTCTGCGTTTTCAGAGACGGAAAGCACGTTTTTGAGTTTCACACCGGATATGCGGATGAGGAAAACGGCATTGAATTGACCGGCGACGAGCTCTACAGCGCCTATTCGATGACTAAGCCGCTTACCGCCGTGTGCGCGCTAATCGCAGTCGAAAGAGGCCTTATGCGCCTTGACACGCCGCTTGAAGCACTGCTGCCGGACTTCGTAAGCTTAAGCGTTGCCGAAGCTTACGCGAGCGGGCAAACGCTGCGCCCCTGCAGAATCAAGCCCACCATCGCTCACCTGCTCACCATGAGCGCAGGCTTTGGTGAAAGCATGAACGAGCTTGGAAGGGGCGATACGTTCAGTGCGGTTTCATCTCTTGCACGAAAGCCTCTTCTGTTCGAGCCCGGCGAACACTGGGTTTACGGGCTTTGTTACGAAGTGCTCGGCGCGGCGCTCGAAAGCTGCTTCGGCATGAAGCTCAGAAGCATTTTCAAACGCGAAATCTTTGACAGATGCTCAATGAATCGCAGCTGTTTTTTGAGTGAAATCAACGATTATAACCGAATCGTGCCCATGTACAGGGCTGTTCACCAGACATATGAACCCATGGCGCTGGATTTGACATATGCGCCGAATAAAGACTACGACAGCGGCGGCGCAGGGCTCGTTACAAGCGCAGAGGATTACGAGCGCTTTCTGATTGCCCTTACCCAAAACAGGCTTATCAGCACAGACAGCCTTGCACTTATAATCAAAAACCGCCTGACAGGCGAAATGTTGCGCGATTTCAACTGGCCTCAAACCTCAGGTTACGGCTACGGCTTAGGCGTAAGAACTCCCCTGCCCGGTCGCACCCGCGATTTCGGCTGGGGCGGAGCGGCCGGCGCGTACTGGCTTTACGACGACGAGCTTCATGCGGGCATGTGCTTTTTCACAAACGTGCTTAACGCAAACGAGGCCGTACTCTACCCAGCGCTGCGTAAAGCGTTCTACGATTCCTTCGTTTAAGCGCCATTATTTAACGATATTCTCTTGTAAAGTTTCGGGATAACTCTTGCATTATCAGGGGATATAGTATATAATATTCCAGTCTGCCCAATAGTATGGGTTGCTTTTGTTGTGGAAGAAAGCGTCCCTCACATGAAGCGGGCGCGATAGACTATATTAGGAGGTGTCAGCATGGCATCGGATAAGAGAGTCAAGGTGGTATTGGCGTGCTCCGAGTGCAAGCAGCGCAACTACAACACCATCAAGAACAAAAAGAACGACCCCGACCGTCTGGAAATGAGCAAGTATTGCCGCTTCTGCAGAAAGCATACTGTTCATAAGGAAGCCAAGTAAGCTTCGCCCATAATCTTAGTAAGGATGTGACAATATGGCAGCGGTAAAGGACGCACAGCAGGATGCCAAGAAGGCTGTGGCCGAGGTCAAGAAGGCCGACGCTAAGCAGGGCAATTGGTTTTCCCGTCTGTTTAAGAGAATCGGCAAGGCCTTTTACAACATGTACCATGAGCTGAAAAAGGTTACCTGGCCCACCAAGAACGCGCTCATCGACTATTCTCTGGTTGTGCTTGCGTTTTTGGTGATCATGGGCGTGTTGATTGGCTTGTTCGATATGGGCGCCAGCGCGCTTATACAGCTGATCACCGGTTCAGCGGGGGCCTAAGCAATGGCGGACAATTCGTCCATGAAGTGGTATGTGGTACATACCTACTCGGGCTATGAAAACAGGGTTAAGGCCAGTCTTGACAAGAATGTTGAAAACAACGCGCTTCAGCACATGATCGGCGAGGTGGTAATCCCCACTGAAGAGGTGCTTGAAATCAGGAACGGCAAGAGCCACGTTATACAGCGCAAACGTATGCCGGGTTATGTGCTGGTTCGCATGAACATGACCAACGAAAGCTGGTACATCGTTCGCAACACCCGAGGCGTTACCGGCTTTGTAGGCACAGGCAACAAGCCCTCTCCCCTCTCGGACGAGGACTACAATGAGCTTATGGCCAGCATACCCGTTACCCGCCTCGACGTTCAGGTGGGCGATGAGGTGCGCATACTTAACGGCATATTCGAATCCTTCACCGGCAAGGTTGTTTCAATCGATCTCGACACCAAGAAGGTGACCGTGGTCGTTGAAATGCTCAACCGCGCCGCAAACGTAGATTTGGATCTCGACGAGGTCGTGCGGGTGGAGAATACAGAGGCCTGACACAGAGGTCTCACAACAATCGGCTTGCAAGCCCACGGGCTTTCAGGAAGTGGGAGGAGTAAACAGCTCCGCTTACACCACATTACATTGAGGAGGAAACCCTTATGGCAAAAAAAGTTACCGCGCTTATTAAGCTGCAGGTAAACGCCGGCAAAGCTACCCCCGCGCCGCCTATCGGCCCGGCTCTCGGTCAGCACGGCGTGAACATTCCCGGATTCTGCAAGGAATTCAACGACCGCACCGCCAAGCAGGTTGGCCTGATCATCCCT
>JAFPYA010000307.1 GCA_017412445.1 Clostridia bacterium | reverse complement strand
TCAGGACGCCAACAGGTATGTAAGGCTGAGCGATATAGAGGTAATTGAGCCGCAGACTGAGCCAGAGCCCGACGAAAGCTTTACAATCGACGAAAACTCCACCCCCGACAATATCAGAAGTCTACAGCAGAATCTTAAAGCTCAAGGCTGGCTTGATGGCAATGTGGACGGCATATACGGCAATGCCACCAAAACTGCTGTGCGGAATGTCCAGAGCTACGTAAACAGCGTGGTTGGTTACGATAAGCTGTCTGTTAGCGGCATAGCCGACGGCGACACGCTCGACGATTTGCTGGGCGGCATGTATCCCAATCCCGCCGCATCCGGAGTCTCACCCACAGTCACAGCCACCCCGATCACCTTTACAGACGTATTTGAAACCACATACGTGCACGCCTTAAGCGATGGGACGGCGATATACAGAAGTCCTGACCCCAACGACGTGTGGACCAACGTCAACGCCAATAACGAATTCCTTCTGCAGGCAACCGGCGGAGAATGGTACAGAATTCAGAATCCCGCAAATGGTTATACCGCCTACGTCTTTGCGGATGAATTCCTCGCTTATACAAAGGATCAGGCGACCGCGGAGCCAACGAGCGCAATCACGCCCACCGCAGCTCCGACTGCAACGCCCACAGCGGCACCCGCTTGGGAGAATACGGCGACCCCGACTCCTGAGCCTGTGCTTACAGCTACGCCCGAGCCTCACATTACGGCTGAGCCTGCCTCCATTCAGGAAAGCTTCATAACCTTAGAGCCTGGCACAGTGTACATGGAGCTTACTAACGACTACGACTATATTTACGATTCCTACGACCTGAACAACGCAAATATAATCGCAAGCGTTATGAGCGGCAGCGTATTTGAAGTAATTGCCGAGAGCGAAAACTGGTTCTACGCCAAATATACCGACCCCTCAAACGGACAAACATTTACCGGTTACGTAATAAGAGAGGGCTTTATCGAGACCGTGCCGCCTTCTGTATCCGATAACCAAACGTCAACGGCTGAGCCCGTTATCACGGGTACGCCCGAGCCAACGCCCACTCAGGAGCCAACGCCTGTTCCGACAGCAGAGCCTACATCTACGCCTGAGCCTACGCCGACTCCCACACAAGAGCCTACGCCCACTCCTGAGCCGACACCTACTCCTACGGAAGAGCCTACGCCCACCCCGGAGCCGACACCTACTCCTACGGAAGAACCGACTCCCACTCCCGAGCCTACGACTACTCCCGCTCCTGCATACGACCCGAGCTGGAAGGACGATAAGAACGAGGTCAAAAAGTTCCAGGATATGCTTATAGCGATGGGCTGGCTGGACAAGGCTACGCTTGAAGTGATGGGCTCATACGGCATGCTCGACGAAACCACGTATTCGGCCATCTATGAGGTACAGCTATACGCGAACGATTCCTCAATGTCGCCCGTAAGGGACAGCGCCTTCTTCTTCAGAACCAATAACGGCACCGGGGACTTCTACCCGATAGATGAAGCCACGTACAACTACATAATGTACAATCTGCCTTATAAGCCCTGATAAAACAGTTATATAGCAGACACTGCCCTGCCACAGCGCAGGGCAGTTTTACTGCAGTCATCTTCTCGTCAAAATTAACGCTGCCTTTACAAACATTGTTCCGCTTCATGGTATAATATAGAGTAGTAATTTATTGGGAGCGCAATATGCGGATCAAGGATTTCTTAAAAAAGCACGGCATCAACATAGATGCAGAGCTTATTATAAACCTTATAATGCTGCTCATTCCGGGCATCAGGATACCCGGCGCGATATGGATGTATTCGCGCATACAACGCAAGTACGGCCTTATGGGAATGAAGAAGGCCGGCCTCATCTTACTGATGGTGCTTATCGCTACGGGCACAATAGCGGAATTTGTAACCGACGCCTTCTGGCCGTTAACAGTTGCAGCAGCTTTGGGCTCAGCCGGCTATTTACTGTTCAACAAAAGCAAGGACAGGCAGAGCGATTTGTATGCTTTTTTATTGGGAAGGGATAATTGCAGTCTCGATCAGCTCATGCAAGCACTCGACATGAGTGAAAAGCAAGTGACGAGCGGCATAAAGACGCTCAAAAAGCAGGGCAAGCTGCCCAGCACCACCTATATCGACAAGGCCAATAGGATGATTGTGCTTACGCCCGATGGCAGGAGTGACTTTGGCAAGAAGGATGCCGCTGCATCATCGAGACCTCAAACGCGACAGGCGCAGGCCAAAAACTCTCAGTCTCAGCAGGAGGAGGAAGCGCAGCAGGCCTCCAACCAAATGAGCAAATACGAGAAGATTCTCTATCAGATTCGCTACATCAACGAGCAAATCAAGGACGAAAAGATGAGCGAAAAGATTTATCACATAGAGAACACTACGGCGAACATTTTCCATCTTGTTGAGCAGAAGCCCGAAAAAGCCGGCGAAATCCAGACGTTCATGGAATATTATTTGCCTACGACTATGAATGTGCTTTACAAATATTCGCTGCTTGAACAGCATTCGGACATAGAAAGCGAAAACATAAAGCAAGCCAAGCACAACATTGAAACCACTATGGATAAGGTTGTAGAGGGCTTCGATACGCAATTGGACAAGCTTTTCAAGAGCGACGCCATCGATATCACAAACGACGTCAAGGTGCTTGAAAAAATGATGAAAATGGAAGGTCTGAACAAGTAAGCGCCTGTTCAGGCCTTCTTTTTTTCGTACTTCGAGAGCCTGTCATAGAGCACTGCCGCGCTTAGCCCCGTGAACAGCCCGGCTATGCAGCCGCTGACAGTAAGCAAAGGAAGATACATGATAAGGCTCGGCGTCCTGGTTACAAGTATCGCCATTAGTATCTGTCCCAGATTGTGCGCCGCTGCGCCCAATACGCTAAGCAAAAACATATATTTGGGCGAAAGCTTATAGCTGAGCGGAAGCATCACACAAATGCTCAACGCGCTGCCCGCTGCCGAATACATAAGCGCCGAAAGGCTTCCGCCGAACATACTGCCCAGCAGCACGCGCAGCGCGACGACCATAACCGCCTCGTGTTTTTTCAGCCGGTAAAGCGCGAAAACGGTAATGATATTGCTGAGTCCGGGCTTTATGCCCGGTATCGGCACGAGCGGAGGAATCTGAGTCTCAAGCACGTGGATAATAAGCGCAATTGCGGTCAGCAGCCCGATTTCGGCTATCTTTTTTACGTTCATTGGCTTATCGCGTCCAGTTCGTCTTCTGCCAAAGCATCGGCATATTGTATCACAAGCTTGTTGGGCAGGCAAACTATGGGCAGGTATCTGTTCTTTAAGTAACCCATGGCCACGCATTCGCCGTTTGGGCAGCCCGCTCTCTCCACGCATACACCCGTTTCGTCTATGCGAATGTGGTTAATGCCGTATTTGCCCTGCGCGTCGATATATAATGTTTCTCCGGTATGCGTGCCTGCACCCTCGTAGATTTTTACACCGTCAAGCGTGATGATGATGCCTTCTCCGGTTCTGTCTGCAAATTGCAGTATCACGAGCACGGCAGCCGAAATGAACAGCACGCCGCATATCACAGCACAGACGATTACCGTTTTATTTCGCATACGCTCTTTACATCCTTATTCTGTT
>JAFPYA010000306.1 GCA_017412445.1 Clostridia bacterium | reverse complement strand
GGAAATACTTGGCGTGGGCGGCCTGTCTGAATGCGGCATGCACCAGCTTGGCAAGGCGCTCTTTGGCAGCGCGCAGCTTTCGGGCGGCACGGTTGAGACCGAGGGAAAGCGATTCGCCTCCCCGAGGCGGGCTACAAAGCTGGGCGTAGGTTATGTTTCGAAGGAGCGCGACCTTGAATCGCTGTGCCAGCAGGCTTCCATCCGCGACAACATTGCAATAGCCGGCATAAGGCACATAAAGAAGGCCGGATTGATATTCCCGTGGAGGGAGAAAAAGTACGTTCAAAAGCAGGTAGACGCACTCAGCATCAAGTGCCGCCATATGGAACAGCCCGTAAGCGCCATGAGCGGCGGCAACAAGCAGAAGGTCGTCTTTGGCAAATGGCTGGGCGCGGGCAGCCGCGTACTGATTCTGGATTGCCCCACGCGCGGCGTGGATATAGGCGTAAAGCAGAGCATGTATCAGCTGATAACGCAGATGAAGAACGAAGGCAAGGCCATCCTCATAATAAGCGAGGAAATGGCGGAGCTCATCGGCATGTGCGACAGGCTTCTGGTCATGAAGGATGGCGCGGTGCAGAAAGAATTTTTACGCGGACAAATGAACGAAGCGGACATCATCCGCTGCATGATATAGGAGGGCGGCACAATGGGAAGACAGACACTGAAGGAGCGCATACCGGCCTTTGCTTCCGTGATCGGTCTGGGCGTACTGATTGCCGCGTATTATATTATCGGCGCGGTGCGAGACGCCAATGTGGAATACGGACTTAAGGCGATAGTGAATCAGAGCGTCGTAGTAGCGCTGGTTGCTACAGGTGCAGTTTTCATTTATACGCTCGGCAGCGTTGACATCAGCCTCGGCGCAGCGACGGGCGTGAGCGCGCTTTTGGGCGCAATGACATACAACGCCACGGGAAGCCTCTGGCTCATGTTCTTCACCTGCGTGGGCGTGGCGCTCGCAATCGGCATAATAAACTCATCACTGGCCTCGGTGTTCAACCTGCCAATCTTCGTCACCACGGTCGCTATGATGAGCGTGCTGAGCGCATTCATGCTGATATTGATCGGCTTAAACGGCAAGGGCGATACGATCAAGGTCAAAGCCCGCGACGTGCGCCCGCTGGATACCATAGAGATAAAGGTTGGCATACTGCTTGCCTACATCGCACTGTGCTGGTTCATTTTTACGCTCCTGCCCACGGGACGCGAGGCCAAGTTTATCGGAGGGAACCCCCTGTGCGCGTTTCTTTCGGGCATCAACGAAAAAAAGCTGGCCGTGATCGCTTCTCTGGTTTCGGCGGTCGGCATAGGGCTGGGCGCGTTTCTTTCGATAGTATACGCGCCGACGCTCAACCGCAACACGGCCTCATCCATTGGCATGGACGTCATAATCGCCATAGTGTTCGGCGGCATGCCCGTATCGGGAGGACCGCGCAGCCGCATCCTTGCGGCGGTGGTCGGGGCGTTCTCTATGGGCTTTCTGAGCCAGATAATGTCCATGCTTAACCTCGGCAGCGGCTACGGGCAGATGATTAAGGCCGCCATATTCCTGCTGGTGGTATTCATAGCCCTTGGAAGCCGTCGCGGCAAGCTTTTGACCAGATAATAACGCCGGGTGCGTTACTATATTAAATGCAAAAAGGAGAAACACACATGAAGAACATGAAGCGTAGCATCTGCCTGATACTGTGCCTTCTGATGGCGCTGAGCTGCTTTAGCGCTATGGCTGCGGGCAAGATAAAGATCGGCGTACTGGTATCCGATGCCACATCCTCCGAAGCACTGGCCTTTCGCGCCTATTACACCGAATACATCGCCAAGGCTTACGACGTAGAGTTCATCTACTCCGACGAACTGACCGATGCCGCAGGCGAAAAGAGTGCCATTGACAACTTCATCGTCAACAACTGCAAGGCCGTCATTTCCTTCTCAAGCTTCGACCGTCCCGCCCAGATAGACCAGTGCGACGCGGCCGGCATCTACTATGCCGTGGCCACCGGCACGCTGACCGACGAGCAGTACGAGGAGTACAAGGACTACGAATATTACGTCGGCGCTATCGGCCCCAGCATGGACATTGAGTTCCAGACCGGCTACGACATGGCCGCTTACTACATCGACCAGGGCATGACCAAATTCGGCATGTTCGGAGGCGGCGTTCCCTACTATGTTGACATGCACATCTACCGCGCGGCAGGCATGCTCACCGCCATGGTTGAAAAGGGCGGCGAGGGCGCGAACTATAAGGGCGCTGACAACAAGTATGCCATCATCGGCCAGATCTATCAGGACGGCGGCATCGATACCGGCAAGATCGGCTCTCTTGAGCTGGTCGCCTACGTCGGCGGCTACGACTTCAACGACGCCTGGTTCGGCAAGCTCGCCCAGATGGTCGGCACCGAGGGCATCGAGGTCATACTCACCGTGGGCAGTGGCGTGGACGTGCTGGGCGGCTTCGTGGCCGGCTCAAACGTGAAGCTTGCCACGGTGGACAGCTTCACCCCCGCAATGGGCGAAGCTATGAAAAGCGGCATCCTCGACTACATGGCCGGCAAATACGCCGCCTCCGTGGGCCCGATCTTCGTCGCCACATATAACGCCGTGAACGGCGCACCCATCCGCGACAACGACGGCAACGCCCTTGCGCTGGGTCAGGGCTTCTGGGTCGCCACCAACAGCGAGCAGTTCAGCGAGTACAGCGCCGTGGATTCCTCCAATACCGATCCCGCTTATACCAGGGAGATCATGGACAAGTACGCGGGCATGGGCGTCAGCTATGATGACTTTGCCGCCTTTGTCAGCCAGTACTCCTTCGACGAGATCGTCGCGCTCAAGAAGTAACCCTTGCCCGGGGCAGAGCGCTGTCTTTGCCCCGGCGCTCCTTTCGCAGGTACATCTTAAGGGTGTTACTGCGAAAGGAGCGCGAATACAGATCAGACTCGTAAAGGAGAAACCGGTATGAAACAACCTTCGTGGCTCAAGAAGCTTCTGCTGAGTTTACTGATACCCATCGCAGTATTTGCGGTGCTGGAGATTATAGCACTCGTAAAAGGCGTGCGCCTGTTTGCAGGCGAAGACAGCTGGAAGCTGTTCTTCAGAGCCGTGGCCAACGTGACGCTGACCACCTTTGCGCTGTCCATCAATCTGGACTCCGGGCGTTTCGACTTTTCGCTGGGTGCGGTCTCTATGCTGTCTGCAACTGTCGCGGGCACGCTCGCGCAGGAATGGGGCATAGGCCCATGGCCCACGCTGGCAATAGCTGTGGTCGCTGCCGCGCTTCTGGGACTGTTCCACGGCGGCGTATACGTGCTGACCCGCATACCGCCGATAATCGTCTCCCTCGGCATGACGCTTTTCTACGAGGGCTGTGCGTTTGCCTTTACAGGCGGCAAGGGTGTTTCTCTGGTCACGAGGACGGATATAATCGGCTTCTCGACGATTTTCAATTATATACTGCTCACCGCTATCGCAGTTGTGGCTGTGATCATACTGTTTGACAATACGCGCTTTGGCGCAAACTACCGCGCGTTGCTTTCCGGACAGAAGATTGCAGTCGAAACCGGTATACGCGAAAAAGGGAATGCCCTTGGCTGCTACGCGGTCAGCGGCGCGCTGATGGGCGTGGTCGGCTTTATAAGCCTTGCCAATACGGGGAGCCAGCAGTTGAGCCTGAATTTCGGCTCGATTGGAATAATGTTTACGGCGTTTTTGCCCATGTTCATAGGCGGCTGGATCGGCAGATATATCAACAAGCGCGTAGGTATAATGCTGGGCGCGGTTTCGATGGCGCTGATTTCACTGGCATTTGCGAGATTTGACACGGCGTCCTCCGTGCAGAGCATCATTTCGGCGCTGCTGCTTGTATTGTTCCTGATCTATCTGAACAACGAGTTTGCGATACTCTCCAAATTTCGTAAAAAACAAAAGGTGAGCGAAAAATGAAGCCGGATCTCAAAGGCAATCCGTTTTATCTGAATGACTCGCAGATCAAATGGGTATATGATACGCTGAAGTCGCTGAGCGAGGATGAGAAAATAGGCCAGCTGTTCTGTCCCATCTCCTATTCCTCCGATGAGAACTATTTACGCTATAACCTGCTGAACTATCACGTGGGCGGTCTGCTGTTCAAGACCAGCCCTTCTAAGGAAGTGCGTGGCGCACTCGAGTTCATGCAGAACAACAGCCGCGTGCCGCTATTGTGCGCCGCCAACCTCGAATTCGGTTCTACAGGGTATCTCGAGGATGGCACGATGTTTGGCCAGCAAATGGCCATCGGCGCGACAGGCGAATCGAAGCATGCCTATCGGATGGGATACGTGTCCTGCAGGGAAGCGGCGGCTGTGGGCTGCAACTTTGCTTTTGCGCCCGTGAGCGATCCTGATCTCAACTGGCGAAATCCCATCGTCAACGTGCGCTCATACGGCAGCGACCCGGAAAAGGTACTCGATATGTGCAGGGCTTATAAGCGCGGCGCGGACGAGAACCGCGTGGCGATTTCGGTCAAGCACTTCCCTGGCGACGGCGTGGACGAGGTGGATCAGCATCTGCTGGTTTCGGTCAACAGCCTCTCCGTTGAGGAATGGGAGCAAATCTACGCCATAATCTATCGCGGGCTTATCGCCGACGGCGCCATGAGCTTTATGGTGGGACATATTGACCAGCCCGAGTGGCGGCACAAAATCAATCCTGAGCTTCCAGAGGGCACGGTACCGGCCACGCTGTCAAAGGAATTGATGGATGGGCTGTTGAGGGAACATCTGGGCTTTAACGGCCTGATCATCACCGACGCAACCCCGATGGTTGGCTATAACTGTGCGATGAAACGCGCGGATGCGGTGCCTACGACCATAGCCGCCGGCGCGGACATGTTCCTGTTCAACAAGAGCCTGCCCGAGGACTTCGACTATATGAAGGACGGCATCAGGCGCGGCATACTCACCTGGGACAGGGTCGACGAGGCAGTGACGCGCATACTCGCCATGAAGGCCGCGCTGGGGCTTAACGAAAAGCGCATGCCTGACGCAAGCCTGATGGACACGATAGGCTGTGAACAGCACCATATCTGGGCGCGGGAGCTGGCCGATAACGCTATAACCCTCGTCAAGGATACGGAAGGCAACCTGCCTCTGAGCTGCAAAAAGACAAGGCGCCTGCTCGTCGAGGTGCTGGGCGGCTGCGCCTCCGAAGAGGGTATCGCTACTTACATGTGCGACAAGCTCAGGGCGGAGGGCTTCGAGGTTACCTTGTACCAGCCTGAGGACTTTTCAACCTATCAGTTCGGCGTTAAGCCGTTCACCGACAGCTTTGACGCCGTGCTGTATCTGGGCAACGTCGAAAACGCCTCCAACAAGACCACGAACCGCATCAACTGGTTCACCTTCTGGGGGCACGGCAACAACGTGCCGTGGTTCGTGCACGAGGTGCCCACGGTATTCGTCTCATTGGCCAATCCCTACCATCTGGTGGACGTGCCGATGATCAAGACCTATATAAACTGCTATTCCAACAACCGTGAGACGCTGGACGCGCTCACCGAAAAGCTGATGGGGCGCGACTGCTTCAAAGGCATCTCGCCTGTCGACCCCTTCTGCGCAAAGGAATACCTTCGCTACTGAGGTAAGGCATGTTTGAAGAAAGAAAAGACAAATGGCTGAAAAAAGCGCAGGCACTGAAGCCGAAGCTCTTTCACGAGACTGTAAAGCCCGTTTCGCCTATGCCGGACAGAGCGCTTTGCGAAAATGACAGCCTTATTATCGATTTTGGAAATCACTGTGTCGGCTATCTTACACTCGCGTTCTCTTTCGAGGGTAGCCATCCGGACGCGCCTGCGTGGCTGTCGATCAAGCTTTGCGAAAACGAGCGGGAGCTCAGCGAGAGCCTCGAGGGGTATCGGGGATGGATAAGCAAAAGCTGGGTGCAGCTTGAGCAGATGCACGTGGATGTGCTGCCCGCCCAAATCACCCTGCCGCGCCGCTACGCGTTTCGCTACGTAAAAATCGACGTGCTGGGACTTTCCTCCAAATATAAGCTGATTGTACGGGACGCATCTGTAGATGCCGTTACGTCGGCAAACGATGAGGCTGTACAGCCGCTTGCCGAGGAGGAAATTGACCGGCAGATCGACCTCACGGCGCTGCGCACTCTGCGCTCCTGCATGCAGGATTTCTTTGAGGACGGCCCCAAGCGCGATCGCAGACTGTGGATGGGGGATTTGCGTCTGCAGGCGCTGACGAATTATGTCACCTTCAGGAACAATGACCTCGTCAAGCGCTGCCTGTACCTGTTTGCCGGAACGGTGAACGAAGAGGGGCGCATCGCGGCGTGCCTGTTCACCGAGCCGCGCATTGAAG
This sequence comes from Clostridia bacterium, assembly GCA_017412445.1. Lineage (GTDB taxonomy): Bacteria > Bacillota > Clostridia > Christensenellales > Aristaeellaceae > RUG14130. The sequence continues at coordinate 1,983 of JAFPYA010000306.1, read as the reverse complement.
CCGACGACACTTACATGTTCGATTACTCTCTTTTCTTCATTCCTGCGCTGCTTAATTATTACGAAGCGACCGGTGATGAAGAGACGAAGGAAGAGCTGACGCCCGTTGCACTGAGACAGTTGGCGCTTGCAGAACAGGAGTTCGATCCCTTGACGCAGCTTGTCAACGATTCCGACAGGCTGGGCTGGTGCTTTGTGGATTGGGCGCTGCCGCTGAACAAGCAATTGTGCGCGCAGGCCATATGGATTTATTGCGCCAAGGCGGCTCAGAAGCTTAGCTTCGATCCGGAGCGGGAGCAGTTGATCGCCTCCCGAATACGGGCGGCCGGAACGCATCTGTACGATAAAGACAGCCGCCTGGTCGTAAGCGGCGCGTCAAGGCAGATTTCCTGGGCTTCGCAGGTCTGGGCGGTGCTCTCCGGCATCGCGGAGGGCGAGGAGGCAGCGGCCTGTCTGGACGCGGTATCGGAACGCGAAGACGCTATCGGCATGGTGACGCCCTACATGATGCACCATTACGCCGAGGCCCTGTGCCTGATAGGGCGCAAGCGGCAGGCTCTGGAGGTCATAAGGAGCTATTGGGGCGCGATGGTCAAAAACGGCGCGGACACATTCTGGGAGCTGTTCAACCCCGCAAATCCAGATGAATCGCCTTACGGCTCCGCCGTTGTAAACAGCTATTGCCATGCATGGAGCTGCACGCCCGCGTGGTTCTTGAGAAGCGGCATTTTGGAGGATCAGATGAAGTACAAGGGCATCATTTTCGATTTGGAAGGCGTAATCTGCTCGACTGACGAATACCACTATCAGGCATGGAAGGCGCTCGCGGACAGGCTGAACATTCCCTTTGACCGCGAAAGAAACAACCTGCTCAGGGGCGTCAGCCGAATGGCGAGCCTCGACATCATCCTTGAAAAGAGCGACAGACAGTATAACGATAGCGAAAAGCTTGCCCTCGCGGAGGAAAAGAACGCGTTGTATCGTACCCTGCTGAGCAACATGACCCCGGCAGACGTTACAGACGATGTAAGAAATACGCTCGAAACGCTGCGCAAAGCCGACCTGAAGCTCGCTATCGGCTCCTCCAGCAAAAATACGCCCTTCATACTCGAAAGAATCGGTCTGAATCATTTCTTTGACGCGGTAGCTGACGGCAACTGCATCATGCACTCCAAGCCCGATCCCGAGGTCTTCCTGAAAGCGGCGGAAATGATAAACGAGCTTCCCGAAGACTGCCTCGTCATCGAAGACGCCCACGCCGGCATCGAAGCCGCAGCAAACGGCGGTTTCGACAGCGCGGCTATAGGCGACGCCAAAGACGACCCAAGGGCAAACTATCATCTGACCGCTTTATTCGATCTTATCAATTGCATTCAATTGCAGTAATATTGTGAACAGATACCCAATCACAAAAAGTTACAAATCAAAGTCGCTTTTACGGTGATTTTTTGTGAATTATTGATTATAGTGCCAGATATCATAGAAGTCACAAAACCGTTAACCGTAGGGCTGTAGGTTCGAGTCCTGCCTGAGGAGTCAAAGAGATAAAGTCGCGTCAGCGGCTTTTTCCTTTTTGTACTTCTTTCACTCTTCTCTCCGCTCTCCCCGGCGACTTTTCCGTAGAAAAGAGAAGAGCGATAAAATAGCCTGCACGGGGCATACACAGCATCCGAAACGATTGGGTCGATTGACAAAAATAGAGACGTTAATGTATAATGACATCAGCAAAAAGAAGTTGAGGGTAATTGTATGGGTAATTGGGGAATAGGGCTTTATTCCAATGACACCGCTTGCGATGTCAGAGATGAATACAGGAATTTGCTCAAGGAAGGCATGAGCGGCGCGAAGGCGACGCGGGAGCTTATAAAAATATTTGCAGACCTGATTGACGATAAAGATGATGGACCTGTATTCTATTTGGCCTTGGCGGATACCTCATCGAAGATCCTTTGTCGGGAGGAAGGATGTTAATTATGGGGAGTTG
>JAFPYA010000305.1 GCA_017412445.1 Clostridia bacterium | reverse complement strand
TGCTCAACAAGGTGCTCAAGACCGACATGCAGAACATTCGCTCCACGCTCGACGAAATCGACCTGGCCACCTTCGATCAGGTGATAGAGAGCATGCTGGCCGCGCGCAGAATATACGTGCTGGGTCTCAGAGCCAGCGCGCCGCTTGCGGAATTTTTCGGTCACTACCTCAATTTTATATTCCCGAGCGTCGATACGGTTACAAGCGGCGTAAGCGACGTATTTGAGCAGATTGCCAGAATCGGCGAGGAGGATGTATTGATAGGCATTTCCTTCCCGCGCTACACCAACCACACAATTAAAGCCATGCGCTTTGCAAGGAGCCGCGGCGCAACGTTGATAGGCATAACCGACGGCCCGCTCTCCCCTCTTCACACCGAGAGCAATTATTGTCTGATGGCAAAAAGCGACATGTCTTCGTTTGTGGATTCGCTCGCCGCGCCCCTCAGCCTCATAAACGCGTTGATTGTGGCGCTGAGCCAGCGCAGGCGGCATCAGGTGGTCGACTACTTTAAGGAAGTCGAGAGCATCTGGAGCGAATACGGCGTATATCTTGGCAAAAGCGGAGAATAAATTATGAAAATCGGCATAGTTGGCGCGGGCGCGGCGGGGCTTATGGCCACGAAATTCGCGCTTGACAGCGGCGCGGACGTGACGCTGTTAGAGAAAAACGAAAAGGCCGGCAAGAAGATATACATAACCGGCAAGGGCCGTTGCAACGTCACAAACGCCTGCGACAAAGAAGATTTTATGAAAAACCTGGTGCGCAACCCCAGATTTTTGTATTCTGCCCTTAGCGTGATTGACAACAAAGGGGTAATGAGCCTGTTTGAGAGCCTGGGTGTGCCGCTCAAGGTCGAGCGCGGAGAGAGAGTTTTTCCCGAAAGCGACCACGCAAGCGACATCACTAAGGCGCTCGAAAACTATGTACGCAGGGGCGGCGCAAATATTCTATACAATACGAGCGTAAAGGCGCTGATCATAAACGACGGCGTCTGCCTTGGCGTAGTTACCGACAAGGGCGAAATGCGCTTTGACAGGGTGATACTTGCAACGGGCGGCCTAAGCTATCCCTCCACAGGCTCAGACGGCGACGGACACAGGCTTATGAAGAGCGCGGGACACTCGATCGTCCCCTGCCGTCCCGCGCTGAGTCCCCTCGAAACCGAGGAGAAATGGGTGAGCGAGCTTATGGGGCTGAGCCTCAAAAACGTGACGCTGCACGCCTATGCCACAGTCAAGGGCAAGCGCAAGCGCATATATTCAGAGCAGGGCGAGATGCTGTTTACCCATTTCGGCGTGAGCGGTCCGCTGGTATTGACGCTTTCAAGCCTGCTGCCCGAGGATTACCGCGGCACCGAGCTTAGAATAGACCTTAAGCCCGCGCTCAACGAGGCGCAGCTCGACGCGCGCTTTTTGAGGGATTTTGCCAATATGCCCAACAAGCAGCTCATAAGCTTCATGGATACGCTTGAGCCCCATGCGCTTGGCGAAATGATATTGAACCTCTGCGGCATATCCCCCTACATCCAAATTAACTCGGTCACGGCCGCGCAGCGCAAGAGCATTATTTCGACCGTCAAGGCTCTGCCGCTGACCGTCAAAAACATTAGGAGCTTTGACGAAGCCATAGTGACACGCGGCGGCGTGAACGTGAAGGAGATTGACCCTTCAACAATGCAAAGCAAGCTGGTTAAAAACCTTTATGCGGCGGGCGAATTGCTCGACGCCGATGCACTGACCGGCGGCTTCAACCTGACCATAGCTTTTGCGATGGGCGCGCTGGCAGGAAAGAGCGCAGCGACAATAGACGCATGACGGAGCTGTATAACCTTTCTTATGCCTCAGAGCAGCAAAAGCGCCTCAAAAAGCAGCGCGCAGTAATAATCGCGTCGGGGCTTTTGTCGCTAAGCGTGTGCGCACTTCTGTGCCTGTTTGTTACCACGCGCACCGCGCGTGCTCTGTTCATACCGGTAAGCGTAATTTCGATACTGTGGGGCTGGGCGTACCTGCTTTGGCTTGCACCTCAAAAAAGAGCTTGCAAGGCGCAGTACGTGCATACACAAAACGTGCTGTCGTCGACCGAAACAGCTTATCATACGGGCATTGTAAGCGTGAGCCCATACGAGATACAGGTGCCTGGCAGCATAAGGGTCAAAAACGTAAGGCTCTCAGACGCTGAGAGGACCGAAAGCCTGCTTTTGAACGCGGCGTTCTCTCTGCCCGCGGACAGGGCGCGCTTGACGCTACGCTGCGCGGGCAAGTACGTGGCGGCCTACGAGGTGGCGGAAGATGAGAAAGTACAGTAAGCTCCGCTTCGTGCTGAATATGATCCCTGCAATGCTGGGCTGGGCGGCACTGATGCTGGCCGTATGGGGGCTTATATTCATGCGGCTCGACGACGCGCCAAGCGCAAACAAGCTCGTTATTTACACCGATTGCACACTGACGGACAGCAGAAGGGCGATAATAGCGCTCGAGGACGCCTGCGGCGTAAGCGGCTCCTCGCCCGGTATTTTCGATGACGCCGATATACGCAAAATCAAATTGCGCCCCACGAGCTACTCGATTATGGGCGAAAGTCCGGCGCTTGACGGGGATATATTTATAATCTCGGAATCGCGCCTTGACGAAGTGAAGGAATACTTTTCTCCCCTGCCCGATGAGATTGCCTCTTCGTTTGAGGTATACTCAATCGAAGGCGTCGCGATCGGCGCCCTGATAGGCGATCCCAATGCCGGGCGATACTTTTACGAGGATACCCTTCACTATGAGAAGGGCGAAAGATATTATCTGTGCTTCGGGATCAATTCACGGCATACGGGCGCAGACGACTCGGCAGCGTATGCTCTGGCAGAGTACATGCTTTCACAGGCAAACTGATTTTCGGGAGGCAATAGAATGAAAAAGCTTATAGCGATACTGCTCGCAATGAGTCTGTGCTGCGGCTTCTCCGCTTCGATTAGCGAGACTGCGGCGGACGGAATATACGTCGAAAAGGTAGAAAACCTGCCTGACGATTTCATATTCGGCATGGACGCATCCAGCGTGATTTCGCTTGAAGACAGCGGCGTAAAGTACTATGGCTACGACTCAATCGAGCAGGACGTGTTTACCACGCTCGCCCAAAGCGGCGTGACGCACGTGCGCGTGCGCGTGTGGAACGATCCCTACGACCACAAGGGACGCGGCTACGGCGGCGGCAACTGCGATATAGACAAGGCGATAGCCATAGGCAAGCGCGTGACCGCAAACGGCATGAAGCTGATCGTAGACTTTCACTATTCCGACTTCTGGGCCGACCCCTCAAAGCAAATGGTGCCCAAGGCCTGGAGCGGCATGAGTATCGAGGAAAAAACCGAGGCCGCGTATGAATTCACAAAGGATTGCCTTCTAAGGCTCAGGGACGCGAGCGTGGACGTAGGCATGGTGCAGGTTGGCAACGAAACCAACAGCATGCTGTGCGGCGAGAAAACCTGGTTCAACATCACCTATATTATGGATGCAGGCTCGAGAGCCACACGCGAGATATATCCCGAGGCGCTGGTGGGCGTGCATTTCACAAACCCCGAAAAGCAGGGCAACCTTGAAAATTACGCCAAGAAACTCGACTATTACGAGCTCGATTACGACGTATTCTGTACCTCGTGGTACCCTTACTGGCACGGCAGCCTCGACAATCTAAGCGCAGTCTTGAGCTTTATATCCGAAACCTACGGCAAAAAAGTGATGGTCATGGAGACCTCCTACGCCTACACGACCGAGGACAGTGACTTCTTCGGCAACACCATAGGCGAGGGCGCGGAAGGCAGCTATCCCTATACCGTGCAGGGACAGGCGAACCTCGTGCGCGACCTCACCGACACGATAGTCAACCGTACGACCGGCGGCATAGGCATATGCTACTGGGAGGGCACATGGATAAGCGTGGGTGGCAGCAGCTGGGAAGAGAACCACGAGCTGTGGGAAAAATACGGCTCCGGCTGGGCGACGAGCTTTGCCTCATATTATGACCCGAACGACGCGGGACAGTATTACGGCGGCTGCGCCGTCGACAATCAGGCGATGTTCGATAAAAACGGCGTACCTCTCCCCTCCCTTCAGGTTTTCGGGCTGATGAAGGAAGGAAACGAGATCGAAATAAAGCCCGACGCCATAGAAAACAGCTTTCTGATGCTGGATATTAACGGCGACATAGTGCTGCCCGAAACCGTAAACGCCGTGATGAACGACGACTCAAAGCAGCAGGTAGCGGTAAGCTGGCACGCGGACGAAGCATTCATAGAGTCATTGCGAAAGACCGGCGTGGGCACATATCAGATAAGCGGCGAGGCGGGCGGCATGGAGGCTTTGCTGTATCTGACGCTCATCGAATTCAACTTTTTGAGCGATTGGAGCTTTGAGGAAGACGACGGCAGCTGGACGGTAACCGACCTGAAGAGCGCAAACGAACTGTACATAGAGGATAAGAAGACCGACAGCCTGAGTGGCACAAAGCACCTGCACTTCTGGTCGAAGCTTCAAAACAGCGTGGAGTTTACGGCTGAGCAAAACATTATCGACCTCAGGCCCGGCAAGTACAAATACTCCATCTCGATAATGGGCGGTGACTGCGGCGACACGGATA
>JAFPYA010000304.1 GCA_017412445.1 Clostridia bacterium | reverse complement strand
GCTGCGGCTTTGCCGCTGCCTGCGAGCTTACCTGTCTTCTCAGCCTTTGGACTCACGCCATGGAAGGCACTCGGATTTTCTTCGGCAGGCGGATAGCCTTTGCCCTTTTTTGTGACCACATGTACGACTACAGGACGGTCGTAGTTCAGCGCAGTTTTGAATACGCGCTCCATTTCTTTTATGTCGTGCCCGTCAATAGGTCCCAAATAATCCACATCGAGCGCGTCAAAGAATGTATCGTTTACGAGCAGAGCCTTAAGTGAATCCTTGATCTTTGTAAGGTAGCGCTTCATTTTTTCGCCGCCCTTTGGCAGACGCTCGAGGCTTCCTCTCAAGAATTGCTTGAAGCCGCGATAAAAGCTGCTTTGACGCATATGGGTCAGATACTTGGACATGGAGCCGACGTTTTTTGAAATGCTCATTTCATTGTCGTTTAGCACTATGAGCATTCTTTCTCTGTTCTGCCCTACGTCATTTAGAGCTTCAAAGCACATGCCGCCTGTCAAAGCTCCGTCGCCTAAAACCACCGCAACGTTATATTTTTCGTTTTTAAGGTCTCTTGCCCGAGCGAAGCCCGAAGCCAATGAAATGCTGTCCGAGGCATGACCTGAAGCGACAAGGTCATATTCACTTTCGGTTGGGCGAGTAAAACCGCTTATGCCGCCCTTTTGGCGCAATGTGCCAAATTTCTCATACCTGCCGGTAAGCAGTTTATGAGTGTAGCACTGATGCCCTACGTCAAATATGAGCTTGTCCTCCGGGGCGTTAAGCACGCTGTGAAGCGCGATGGTCAGCTCCACTGCGCCTAGATTTGAAGCGAGATGGCCGCCGTTTTCGCTTACAGTTTCAATTATTATAGTGCGGATCTCACCGGCCAGCTCTTTTTTTTGATTCAGCGTCAGGTCCTTAAGCTGGGACGGGGACGCAATACTTTTGAGAATACCCGACATTTTCTCAGTGTTTCCTTGAATACATATCGCGCGTGAGCAACCTGAAGCAGTCAGCTTTTTCGTCAAAATCTGCAAGTGCATTCAACGCTTGGTTTGTCAGCTTTTCGGCAAGCTCCTTGGCGCCCTCAAGTCCGTAAACAGAAACGGCAGTCAATTTGCCCTCCTCGGCGTCTTTTCCCTTTGATTTGCCAAATCCTTCATCTGCGGTGACGTCGAGTATATCGTCTGTGACCTGAAACATCTGGCCAAAGTTGTCGCTGAAAACGGCTAGCGCATTTATCGCCTTTTCATCAGCGCCGCCCAAATACGCGCCTGCAGTCACGGCACCCTTGAACATTGCCGCCGTCTTTTTGAGATGGATGTAGGTAAGCAGCTGCGCGTCGTCGCACGCTTTGTTTTCAGCATACAAATCGGCGCATTGGCCTGCAATCATGCCGGTTACGCCAGCACCCCGAGCTATGGCATTCATAGCGTTTATGAAAGGCAGCTTGTCCTTTTTATCTGCAAGGCTCGCCTTCAGCATGATTTCAAAAGCATAGTTAAACAGGCCATCGCCGGCTAAAATTGCCTGCCCTTCGCCGTAAACCACGTGATTTGTAGGGCGTCCGCGCCTGAGTGTATCGTTATCCATACCCGGCAAATCATCGTGGATGAGCGAGTATGTATGTATCATTTCAATTGCACGGGCAAAATCCAACGCGCCGTGTATGTCGCCGCCAAACATTTCGCATGCTGCCAAAAGCATGCAAGGCCTGAGCCTTTTGCCTCCGGCCATAAGGCTGTAGCTCATAGAGGCGCTCAAAAGCTCCGGTATTTCGTTCAAAGCAAAGCCCTTTGCAGCGCTGTTGAAAAGCTTGTTTAAATTTTCTTCAGTCAAACGTTTATAATCGTCAAAGCTGTGCATCCGCTTTATCCCCTTTATCGTCAGCGCCGGTCAACTGTATAATCCTCGCTTCACCTTCATCAAGTATAGCCTTTAGCTGCTTATATAGCTTGACGCCTTTTTCGTATTCTACGAAGGATTCCTCTAACGACACCTGTCCGCCCTCGAGCTTGTTCACTATCTCTTCAAGCTGCGCAATGCCTTCTTCGTAAGTAATCTTATTTTTCATTTGCATACCTCCGCAAGTCAGAAATCTTTGCGTCAAATTCGCCGTCTGAAACTTCGACTGTTACCAAATCGTCAATTCTGATTTTTTCGATACCCGTTATTACGCTTCCGCTTCGTTTTACCACGGCATAGCCCCTGCTTTTAACGTTGTTGGGATTCAGCGTCCCAAGCAGTCTGTTCAGGCTTTCCAATTGCGTCTTGCGCTTCTCAAAGCCCGACACGAACGCAGATGCTGCTTTTTTATAAAGCACTTCGCAATCCATGCTTCTGTCATCTATGAATACCGAATGCGGGGATTTGAATACAGGCCTGTTGAATGCAGCTTCTATTCGTTGCCTGCGCTGTTTTTGGGCGTTCAGCATTGAGCTGTTCAGGCTGAGCATAAGACGATTGAGCTGCTTGTCGAGTTCCTTTATGTCCGCCACAGCAAGCTCAGCAGCGTTTGAAGGCGTCGATGCCCTCACATCGGCGGCAAAGTCGGCTATTGAAAAATCTGTCTCATGTCCCACACAGGATATCACCGGTGTTTTGCAGCGATAAATCGCCCGCACAACGGCTTCCTCGTTGAATGCCCAAAGATCTTCCATAGATCCGCCGCCGCGGCCAACGAGTATAACGTCCGAACGGCCGTCCCTGTCAAGCATATCTATCGATGCGGCAATTTCAAATTCGGAGCCTTTGCCCTGTACCGAGCAGGGCGCAATTATGATATCAACCTTAGGGTTTCGCGCCCTTGCGACCTTGATTATGTCGCGTATCGCGGCGCCGCTCAGAGATGTGGCAACACCTATGGTTTTGACCTTTAGAGGCAGCGGCTTTTTTATCGCCGTGTCAAACAAGCCTTCCATTGCCAGTCTGTTTTTCAGCTCTTCAAATCTGGCGAAAAGGTCACCCGTACCATCCTCACTCATAAAGTCGGCGATAAGCTGGTATTTTCCACCCGGCACATAAAGAGTAACCTGCCCCTTGACAGTCACCTTCTTTCCGGGCTTTGGCACGAATTTCAGTAATGAAACGTTGCTGCGCCACATTGTACAGGAAATGGTCGCCTTTTCGTCTTTGAGCGTGAAATAGGCGTGTCCACTGCCAAGCTGTAGTTTGTAATCACTAATTTCGCCCTTAACGGAAACCATCTTGAGCATGGGATCCATTTGCAGGCGACCGCGCACATACTCGTTAAGCTCCGAGACGCTTACACTGAATTCAGACATTTTGAGCCTCGGCTGCAAGCATCGTGTTTTTAAGCAGCATCGCAATTGTCATCGGCCCTACGCCGCCGGGAACGGGTGTAATGTATGAGGCAACCTGAGACGCACTTTCAAACTCAACATCGCCTGTGATGCTGCCATCCTCGAGACGGTTAATACCTACGTCGAGCACAATAGCACCCGGTTTTAGCATATCACCTGTTATCAGCTTGGGCTTGCCAACTGCGGCGATAACCACATCGGCGTTTTTTAGAATTGCCTTAAGATCTTTTGTTTTGGAATGACAAATTGTGACTGTGGCGTTTTCCCTAAGCAGCATCATGGATACAGGCTTGCCAACAAGGTTTGATCGGCCAATGACTGCCGCGTTGAGGCCGCTTAGGCTTATGCCGCTGCGCTTTAACAATTCCATACAACCCTTGGGTGTACAGGGCTCAAGGACTGCTTTATTCTGCAAAAGCTGACCAGCGTTTATCGGATGAAAACCGTCAACATCTTTTTCTGGTAATATGCGATTCAGTACGAGCTCGGCGTTCAGATGCTCGGGCAAGGGTAACTGTACAAGAATGCCGTCTACATTTTTATCAGTATTCAGCGAGTCTATGACATCAAGCAGCTCGTCCATACTGGTGTTTTTGGGGAGTTTTATGGTATTGGCGTTCATTTCGGCTTTTTCGCAGGCTTTTTGCTTGTTGTTTACGTATATACAGCTGGCTGGGTCGTCGCCCACGAGTATCACGCTTAAACCGGGCTTGCGGCCGTGCTTTTCAAAAAAACTTATCGCGTCTATTTTGACTTCTTTTCTGATTTCTTTTGCAATAGCCTTGCCGTCAATTATTGTCGTCATACTCTATCCCCCTTGCTCTTTCGTATCCTATAAGGGCAACCCCGCAGGCGTTGTCACCGGATAGCTCCGGCTTTGCCCAGTAAAGCTTAATATCGCTGTGCCTGCGCTGTATCCTTTCGTTCACCATCTTTCTTAGCAAGCCAGAGGATGCAACCCCGCCGGCCAAAAGTACTTTGTTTGTGCGGGTCTTTTTGCAGGCGGAGGTTATCAGATGTGCTATGCTGCGCTCGAGAAATGAATAGACCTCCCGCGCGACATCCTCTGGTGTAAGCCCATTAGCAAGCAGCTGCTTAAGCTTGTTTTCGGCCCCCGAAAATGAACACTCTTCACCGTTTTTGCTTGTAGGAACAAGGCTTTCGGATTTTCCATTCACTGCGAGTGCTTCAAGCTTAGCCCCCGCAGGGAAATCAAGTCCAAGCAAAACCCCTATTCTGTCTACGAGCTGACCTGCGTTTAAATCGTTTGTGCCGCCGATATCGACGCATTTAAGTGACTCGTCAACTAAAAGGCTCTGCGTGGTGCCGCCTGAAAGGTGCAATGCTACGAACTTGCCCATTGGCATTCCGCTGTCGACAAGCGCGGCGCGTATGTGCCCCTGTTGATGAGTAGTATATATAACCTCTACGCCAAGAACCGACGCGATCGTTTCTGCAAAAGCTTTTCCTGCGTGAAAAACGGGCATGTATGAGTCTACTGTATCTCTTGGCCTATCCGAAACGCAAACTCTCGTTATGAGTGCATCAGGCACTTCATTAAGAAGGTTTTTTAACACTTCAGGCAGTGCTTTTACGTGCTGAAATACAGCCTCAGACTGCCTGAGCCCTTTTTCACCCTTTTCCACGCGCAAAAGCCTGCGCCCGGAACATACAATGCGTCCGGCGCTGACGAACGCGACG
>JAFPYA010000303.1 GCA_017412445.1 Clostridia bacterium | reverse complement strand
GGCTGCTTAAGCCCGAAATGTTTAATTTCGCACCTGAATTCGGAGCAACCGACGTGTCGTTTATATCGCTCAAAGCAGTTCTTCCGAGCGTATTTGACGTGCTCGCCGTCAATGCTGATTTCATAGCTCTTATAAAGCCTCAGTTTGAAGCGCGCCGCGAGGAAGTGGGGCATAAGGGCGTAGTAAGCGACATTACCGTGCATGAAAGGGTAATAAGTGAAATCTGCGAATTCGCAAAGAGCATAGGCAAAAGCGCCTTGAACCTTAACTATTCGCCAGTCAAGGGGCCTGAAGGCAACATCGAATTTTTGCTTCATCTGAAAAACTGCGAAGCTGAATCACGTATAACAGAAGAAAATATCTCACGTACTGTTGAAGAAGCACACAAAAAATTGTGTTAAATGAATTACTTGTGCTTGAATAAAGTTGCATATATGCTGTATAATTTAACTGAAATGAATTATTGCGGAGGTCGCATATGAAGTCTAAACGACATGAACTTATTCTGAATATTATCGCGTCGGCGGACATAGAGACTCAGGAGGAGCTTGCGGCGGCGCTCGAACAGCATGGCGTCAAGGTTACACAAGCGACCGTCTCAAGGGATATAAAGAGTCTGGGGCTCATCAAGGTGCCCGGCAATTCAGGTGTATACAAATATGCGGTCGCAGCCCCTGTGCAGGAAGAGGTAGAAAAACTCGACAGGCACATGCGCATCTTCCGTGACACGGTGCTTTCGCTTAACGACGCAGGCAACCTCATAGTGCTCAAGACCATCTCAGCTTCGGCTCAAACGGCGGCAGAAGCCATAGACAATCTGAGTTGGCCTGAAATAATCGGTACGATTGCGGGCGACAACACGGTGCTCGTAATCGTTAAAAACATAGAAGACGTAGCCGACGTAATGAATCGCTTCGAGAAGCTTACGGGTAAGCAGTACTGATATGCTCCTGGAATTGGATATCAAAAACATCGCCCTTATAGACAGCCTCCATATCGATTTCGATAGGGGGCTTAATGCGTTGACCGGCGAAACAGGCGCCGGCAAATCCATCGTTGTGGACTGTGTAAATCTTGCACTCGGCCACAGGGGCGGCAAGGATATGCTCAGAACAGGCGAGAGCAAAGCGTCCGTTAAGGCGCTGTTCGACATCGAAAACATACCAAACGCAAAGGAATTCATGGACTCGGCAGGTATCGAATTCGATGACGGCTTTGTTGAAGTAAGCCGTGAAATAAACGCCGCCGGCAGAAACAGCTGCCGAATAAACGGCACGATGGTTCCTCTGTCAACGCTAAAGGAGTTTGCTTCTACGCTTGTGGATTTGCACGGTCAGCAGGAGCATCAAAAGCTTATGTCGCCCGCCAACCATGTTTTATATTTGGACAGCTTCGGCGGTGAAGAGCAGCGCAAGGCGCTTGATGATATGAAAGACGCCTATGAACTGTTTGCAAATGCCAGGCGCGAGCTTGAAAAGCTTGAAAAGGATGAACGCGAGCTTGCACTCAGGCAAGATATATTGACTATGCAGTATAAGGAGATAAGCGCCGCAAAGCTCAAGGAGGACGAGGAAGAGGATCTTATAAAGCGCAGTAAAATCTTTGAAAACAGTGAAAAGCTCAGCGACAGCATGCGCATCGCATATGAGAGGCTGTATGCGGGCGGAAAAAGCCTTAGCGCGCAGGACAGCGTTAAAAAGGCACTCGACGCATTAAGAAGCGTAGCTGATCTCGACCCAAACTACGAGACGCTGGCTGACAAGCTTGAAGAAATACTGTACAATGTAAAAGACATCGGCTATGAGGTGCAGAGCATATATGAGGATCTATCCTTTGACCCGGCGGAGGCTGAAAGGGTTCAGGACAGGCTTGACCTTATCAAGAAGCTGAAGCGCAAATACGGCACAGAAGTTAAGGATGTCATCGCGCACGGTAAAGAGTTGCAACAGGAGCTTAAAAAAATAGAAAACATAGATGTCAGCCGCGCTGAGCTCGAAGAAAGCTGCGCTGCTG
>JAFPYA010000002.1 GCA_017412445.1 Clostridia bacterium | reverse complement strand
CCCGTCACCTGGATCGAGCAGAACTCCAGCGAGACTTCGCGCAGGCTGTCCAGCGCCTGCCGCACCGCCTTCTCCAGGCGCTCCATCCAGAACTCGTAGTAGTGCTCCTGCTCCATCGGGTAGTAGCCCTGCTCCAGGCCGCCCGCCGCGACCACACCGAAGCCCTCCAGACCAGCGGGCGCGCGCTGCCGGTAAAATAAACGAGCATTCAGAACAAATCAGTCGCAAACAGGCTGAGGCAATCGCCTAAAAGCCTTTCAAAAAAGTCTCGCTGAAGCAAATGCAGCGAGACTTTTTTGATGTAGGAGCCCCCGGTTTTTTGGGGTCTTCGTTTTATTCCGGAAAGCTGTTATTAGAGCAGTTCCAGAAGCTTTTCGGCGATAAGCTTATGCGTCACTGGGCCGGGATGATAGCGACTGCCCATGCCGCCCTGAGGGAGGTTATTCAGGTCGCAAGGGACGGTAAAGACCGCCGGGATGCCCTGCTTAGCGGCGCGGGTCACGGCGTCAAGCAGCGCGTCGTGTACCGTGCCGCCCGTGTAGAAGCTTGCCCAGATTATCTTCGCGCGCGGGTTTCTTTTGTGGATGTCGGTTATGAAATCGAGGGCGGCCAGCGTCAGGCGCTCGATGTCCTCAGGAGAATCGGTGAATTTGTTGGTTTCGCCGGTCACTGGGTCGGTAAAGGGCGGCTGGGTCAGGGCGTTGTTGTCGTTTGTGCCCAAAGCTATCACCACCGCATCGGGGTCGAAGTCAAAGGCGTAATCCGCGTCGGTCTTCTGGGCGCAGAGTTTGGAATAGACGGACGGCAGACGCGAGCCCGGATTGTTGTCCCAGCCGTTGAGCACGCCCCAGCCGCTTATTGAGACGCAGTTGAACTCAGCGCCCGCCCCGTCCGACACAAGGCGCGGAAACGCGCTGCCCGCGCCGAACATCATTGGCAGCCACTCATCAAACTCCTCGGGTCCCCGGCAGCCCTCGCCGCAGGTAATCGAGTCGCCTATGAACTCTATGCGCCGGTCAAACGGGGTCACGGGCAGAATTTCGCCGTCCGTCCTTGCGCGCAAAAGCCTTACGCGGCAGGGGTCGTCAAAGGCCATGGTCTCCTTGATTATGCGCACGCTGTGCGTTTTTTGCGCCTCCATGCCCAGAAACACGGTGTACCAGTGCCTGCCCTCAATGGGCGAAAAGGTCTGCGCGGTCAGGCCATCCACCTCAAAGCTCAGATAGTCGCGCCTGAGGCCGTAAACCGCGTCTATCTCCACATCCAGACGGCTGCCCTTTACCGAAAGCCTCGCGTAGCTGCCCGGCCAGTCCATAGTGAAGCCCTCGGCGCTTTTGTCGTATCTGCCGCCCAGACAGGCGCCGCTTTCAAAAATGTCAAGGCACTTCATTCTTCGATTGCCGCCTTTCGGGAGGTTATGGCGCATATGACATTGGGGTCAAACTTGGGCGCGCGGTCGTAATAGTAAAGGCCGTTTCGCTCCTGCTCCACGTCGGTCAACTGGGTGTAGCAAAAGCCCATGTGGTCAGGATTGTCCAAAAGCGCGTCAGTGAGGCCTTTGTAGCGCGCGATGAATTCCTCCTCGGTCTTGGGTCCCTCGCCGTAGCCCCAGCCCTGCCCGTCGGGGTTCCAGCGGATGCCGCCGTACTCGCTTACGAACACGGGCTGCCCCTCATACTTCTGCGCCCTCGGGAAGAAATTGGGTATCTCCTTGCCCGGAGCGTAGCGCTCGCCAAACACGGCGGGCTGCTGCTCGTAGTCGTGCACGTCGAATATGTCGGTCAGCGCGTGTATGCCGCCGCTTGCATCTATGCAGGGGCGCGTCCTGTCGAAGGCTTTTGTGACGAGGTAGCTCAGACGCAGCGTGGCGTCCCTTGCGCCGTCCGCGCTCTCGCCCCAGACCTCGTTCCACGGACACCAGCCTACGATGGCGGGCGAATTGTAGTCGCGGTGAAGCACCTCGAGCCATTCACTTATGAAGACCTCCGGCGTGGACGCATCCTTGGCGTCAATGCCCCATGAGGGCATTTCGCCCCAGACGATGTAGCCCAGCTTATCCGCCCAGTAGAGGAAGCGCTGCTCGAACACCTTCTGGTGCAGCCTTGCGCCGTTAAAGCCCATGGCCATGGAGCGCAGTATGTCGTTTTTGAGCTCATCGTCCGTGGGCGCTGTGTACACGCCGTCCGGGTAGAAGCCCTGATCGAGTATCAGGCGCTGGAACACGGGTTTGCCGTTTATGAGGCACTTTTTGCCGTCAAACGAAACCGTGCGCAGGCCGAAATAGCTCTTCACGCGGTCGAGCGCCACGCCGTCCTTGAGGAGGCTCAGTCTGAGTTCGTAGAGTCTTGGCTCGCCGGGGTTCCAGAGCTTGGGATCCTCGAACAGAAGCATCAGGTTTACCCTGCCGCCGTCCGCGTCGAGCTCCGCCTCGGTCTCGTATTCTCCTTCGTAAAACGCCTCGGCCTTAAGCGTGCAGCCCTTGAGCTCACCCTCGAGCGCGGCCTCTATCGACAGCGTGTCGTTTATGCCGTCCGGCGTCAGGCGCACGTCCCTTATACGTTCCTCGCTCGTCCACTCGAGCCACACTGTCTGCCATATGCCGGTGGTGCGGGTGTAGCTGCAGCCCTTCGAATTGTATGAGGCGCACTGCTTGCCGAAGGGTTGACGGCGGCCGAGCTGGTCGTCGCGGGCGTTTACCGCTATCACGTTTTCGCCCGCCTTTACCGCCTTGGTGATTTCTATCTGAAAGCTGGAATAGCCGCCCCTGTGAGTGCCGCAGCTTATGCCGTTTACCCAGATTTCGGCGGCGTAGTCCACCGCGCCGAAGTTTACAAACACGCGCTTGCCCTCCGCCTGACGCGGAAGCTTGAAGGTGCGCTTGTACCATACCGCCTTCATGAAGTCGAGGTGCTCAACGCCGCTAAGCTTGCTTTCAGGGCAAAACGGCACAAGTATTTCGCCGTCAAGCGTCTCTTTATCCAGTATTCCCCTTTCGCGCCCGCTGTCGCCGGCGTCGATTTCAAACTGCCATGTGCCGTTCAGGTTCAACCAGTCCCGCCGCTCAAACTGGGGACGGGGATATTCGTTTCTGGGTAGCATAGCCTTTTCTCCTTTGCAGTTTTGTTTTGCCGATATAATAGCATATTTTTTGTGGCTTTTCAAGGGCGCAAATTCGGGTTTTGACTTTGGCAGAAGGCCGCAAGCGCATTCGCTTTGGCTCGAACGCAGCCATTTTTGCAGAATGCTTATGCACCATATATTCATAAAACGCAAATTAGCAGCGGGATATTGTCAAAATTTGAATTTTTTACTTTGGATAACTTGCAATTTTATTCAAAGCTTGCTATAATCGGCGGCAAACGACCTGTGCGGGAGGAAATATATGAAGCTTATCGACAGACCCGTAATGCTAAAAGGCGGTCAGGTGATTGAGTGTGCTGACCAGGTGCCGCACGGCTCCATGGCTGAGGAAATACTAAGCGCCCACGGCGGCACACATATACGCTTTGACGCGCTCATCTCCCACGACATCACATACGTGGGCATAATTCAGACCGCCCGCGCCAGCGGCATGAAGGCCTTTCCGCTGCCCTACGCCTTCACCAACTGCCACAACAGCCTGTGCGCGGTGGGCGGCACAATAAACGAAGACGACCACGTGTTCGGCCTCAGCGCCGCAAAGAAATACGGCGGCATATATGTGCCCGCGAACCTCGCGGTGATCCACCAGTACGCGCGCGAGCAATTGGCCTTCTGCGGCGGCATGATACTGGGCAGCGACAGCCACACCCGCTACGGCGCGCTGGGCACGCTGGCGATAGGCGAAGGCGGCGGCGAGCTGGTAAAGCAGCTGCTTAAAAATACCTACGACCTGCCCAAATTGCCCGAGACAGTGCTCGTGTATCTGAAGGGCAAGCTCAGGCACGGCGTTGGCAGCCACGACGTGGCGCTGAGCCTCTGCGCGGCCACGTACAGAAACGGCTTCGTCAAAAACCGTGTGCTGGAGTTTGCGGGCGAGGGCATCGCAAGTCTCAGCATGGACAGCCGCATAGGCATAGACGTAATGACCACCGAAACCGCCTGCCTGTCGAGCGTGTGGGAGACCGACGAAAAGACGCATAAATACTATAAGGCGCACGGCCGCGAGGACAAATACAAGCCCATGCATGCAAAGGACGGCGCAGTGTACGACCGGGCGATCATACTGGACTTAAGCGAAATCGAGCCCATGATTGCCCTGCCCTTCCATCCCAGCAACGCCTTTGCCATAAGCGAGCTGAACGCACATCCCATGGAGGTGCTCGCCAAGGCCGAGGAAGCTGCTGGGCTCAAAAACGGCGAGCTCAGAGCCAAATGGGTGGACGGCAAGGGGCTCAGGGCCGACCAGTTCACTATCGCGGGCTGCGCCGGCGGCACATATGAAAACATATTAAACGCCGCCGAAATCATAAAGGACAAAAGCGCCGGCAACACGAGCATCTACCCCTCCAGTGTGCCTGTCGAGGACGCGCTCATAAAAAGCGGCGCGCTGACGAGCCTTATAAGCAGCGGCGCGGTGCTCAAGCCCTGCTTCTGCGGCCCCTGCTTCGGCGCGGGCGACGTGCCCTCAAACGGGGCGCTGTCGCTCAGGCACACCACGCGCAACTTCCCCTACCGCGAAGGTGCAAAGCCCGGCGAGGGGCAGAGCGCATACGTTGCGCTTATGGACGCGCGCTCAATCGCGGCCAGCACCGTAAACGGCGGCTACGTCACCGGCGCGGACACAGTCGAATATGACGACATAGTCGCAGACAGCTACGCTCCCAGCCTCAAGGCCTACGAAATGCGCGTGTACAATGGCGTTGGCAAGCCCGACGCGAGCGCCGAGCTCGTGTTCGGCCCCAACATCGCCGACTGGCCAAAATTTGCCGGCCTCGACGGCGACCTTATATTTACGGTTGCGAGCCGCCTCACCGACAGCGTGACCACGACAGACGAGCTCATTCCCTCCGGCGAAACCTCAAGCTACAGGTCGAACCCCGTGAGGCTGAGCGAGTTTGCGCTGTCCCGCCGCGATCCCGGGTATGTGGAGCGTTCAAAGGCGCT
This sequence comes from Clostridia bacterium, assembly GCA_017412445.1. GTDB lineage: Bacteria > Bacillota > Clostridia > Christensenellales > Aristaeellaceae > RUG14130. The sequence continues at coordinate 9,983 of JAFPYA010000002.1, read as the reverse complement.
GCGCGACAAGGGCGAGTACAGCGCCGTCGCGGCGGTATGTCCCGGCGACGGCTCCGCCAGAGAACAGGCCGCGAGCTGCCAGAGAGTGCTGGGAGGCATAGCCAACGTCGCAACCGCATACGCCACAAAGCGCTACAGGGCGAACCTGATAAACTGGGGCATAGTGCCCTTTGTGAGCGCCGACGCGCTCAAGCTAGATGTCGGCGACAGCGTGACCGTGAAGGACTTCGCTTCAAGGCTCAAAAACGGCGAAACCGAGTTTACAGGCATAATAAACGGTGCGGATGAGATAGCGCTGAGCCTTCCGCAGCTCACCCAGGGCGAGGCCGAGATACTTATCGACGGCTGTCTCATAAACCACTATCGCAGAAAGGCGGAAAACGCATGAGCAGGATAATAATGAAAAACCCCATCGCCGAGCTTGACGGCGATGAAATGACCCGCGTCATTTGGCGGCAGATAAAGCAAATCGTACTGGAGCCCTTCGTCGAGCTGAACACAGAGTATTACGATCTGGGGCTGCCCGAAAGGGACAAAACCGACGACAAGGTGACCGTGGAGGCCGCCGAGGCCATCAGGCGGCTGGGCGTGGGCGTGAAGTGCGCCACCATCACGCCCAATCAGGGGCGCATGACCGAGTACAGCTTAAAGCGCCTCTATCCCTCCCCCAACGGCACGCTGCGCGCGATGCTCGACGGCACCGTGTTTCGCTCGCCTATAATCGTGCCCGGGCTCAAAAGCTACATTCCCGGCTGGACGAAGCCCATCACCGTGGCGAGGCATGCCTACGGCGACGTGTACAAGGCCGTGGAGATGAAGGTGCCTGGCGCGGGCAAGGCCGAAATAGTTTTTACCGATGCAAACGGCGAAAGCCGCAAGACCATATACGAGTTCAAGGGTGAAGGCATCATACAGGGCATGCACAACCGCGTGGATTCTATAGAGTCCTTCGCGCACAGCTGCTTTGAGTACGCCCTGAGCGTAAAGCAGCCCCTGTGGTTCAGCTGCAAGGACACGATCTCGAAAATCTACGACGAGACCTTCCGCGAGACGTTTCAGCGCATATACGACAGCGAGTACAAGGCGCGCTTCGAGGAGGCCGGCATAAGCTACTTCTATACGCTCATAGACGACGCTGTGGCGCGGGCGGTCAAGTCCTCGGGCGGCTTCGTGTGGGCAATGAAAAACTACGACGGCGACGTGCTCAGCGACATGATCTCCTCCGCCTTCGGCTCGCTCGCGCTTATGACCTCGGTGCTCGTGTGCCCCGGCGGGCAGTTTGAATACGAGGCCGCCCACGGCACCGTGACCCGCCACTATTACCGCTACCTGAAGGGCGAAAAGACCTCCACAAACCCAATGGCGACGCTGTTTGCCTGGACGGGCGCGCTGAGAAAGCGCGGCGAAAAGGACGCTCAGACCGAGCTTGTCGACTTTGCCTCCTGCCTCGAAAAGGCCGCAATAGACACGATAATTTCCGGCACCATAACCGGCGACATGGCTGCGCTGTACCCCGGCGAAGCCAAGGTGGTCGACTGTGAGAGCTTCCTTAACGAAATTGCAGCGCGGCTGTGAGCACCCGGCTTTAAGACAATCGATACAAAACGCCGCCGCGGCGGGGAAACCCCGTTTTCGCGGCGGCGCTTTTATGTCATTATAAGCGAGCTTCAGGCGTCTTCTTCGCCCGTTCCCCTGTATTCAAAGCACAGCATGGTCAGATCGTCAAACTGCTCAGCCTCGCCCACAAATTTGTCCACTGCGCGGCGCACGGCGCTGAGTATGTCGCCGGGCGACGAGGTTGCGCTGCTGTTCAGGGCGGCGAGCATGTTGTCGTTGCCGAAGAGCCTGTTCTCGCTGTCGTTGGCCTCCGGCACGCCGTCCGTGTAGAGGAAGAGCTTGTCGCCCTTGCCGAATGTCAATTCGTACTGCCTGTAAAGCGAGCCCTCCATGCCGCCTATCACAAAGCCGTGCCTGTCCTTGTAGATTTCAAACGCGCCGCCCTTTCTGTATATTACGGGGTACTCATGGCCGGCGTTTGCGGCGGTTAGCTTGCCGGTCGAGATTTCAAGCACGCCGAGCCATACGGTCACGAACATGCCCACCTGATTGTTGGAGCACAGGGCGGCGTTGGTCTTGGCGAGGATTTCGGCGGGGCTAAGACCCATCATTGCGTAGGTCTGCAAAAGCACCTTAGATACCATCATGAACAGCGCGGCGGGCACGCCCTTGCCGCTTACGTCCGCCATGACCATGCACAGGTGGTCGTCGTCGACAAAGAAGAAGTCGTAGAAGTCGCCGCCGACCTCCCTCGCGGGAGACATGTGCGCGTAGAGGTCGAATTCCTTCCTGTCGGGATAGGGCGGGAATACGTGGGGCATCACGCTCTCCTGAATCTGGGTGGCGAGGCTGAGCTCGGTGCTTATGCGCTCCTTTTCGGCGGTCACGGTCTGCACCTGCTTTACGTACTCGACCGTCCTGTGCGATATGTGGGCAAAGGCCTCCGCCAGCACCTCTATCTCGTCGCCGGTTCTGTAGGTGTCCTCCATCTTGAATTCAAGGTTTTCTTCGTTTATTTCGGATATGCGTTTGGTTATAGTGTTCAGGGGCTTCACTATGCGCTTGCTCAGCACCAGCGCGCCGGTCAGCATAAATACGGTAATCGCAATCAGCAACACTATGCCGGTGAGCCTGGCTCTTCGCACGCTCACGTTGTATTCCTCGCTCAAAAGCGCGTTGAGCGCGTCTGTGCGTTCGGTGAGCTGGTCTATCGGGCGCGAGGTGATCTCGCTCTCGTACACCGTAACCAGCGCCCAGCCCACGGACTCAACGCTCGCGCCCGCCATGAAATATTCGTTTTTGCCAAGCTTTATGTGCCTGACCTCGGTGCTGCCCTTCAAGGCGTCATTCACAAAGGCGGCGAACTCCGCGTTCTCGTTAAAGCGTAAATCCTCGTAGGCCATGTTGTCCCTGACCGCGAATATGCCGTCAGTTTCAGGCGAAAACACCACGTGGCCGTTTTGGTTTATCACGCAGCTGAAGCCGCCGTCCTGCTCCGAGGCGTCGATGGCGTTTTTCATCGAAGTCAGGAACAGATCGCTGCCTACGACCGCCACGAGCTCGCCGTCCACGTACACAGGCATCGCGCAGACTATGCCTATATCGCCGGTAAATGCGTCCACCTCCACGTCTGTGAATATGAGGCCGCCCTCTTCGACCGCCTGTATGTACCACGGGCGCGTGACAGGATCATATGGCTTTAGGACGCCGTTTTCATCAAACTTTGACGCGGAGCGATCGTCCACCACCAAAAACGCGCCCTCAGGCAGCGCGATAAAGCAGGAGTTGGTCTCGTCGGACGCGCCGTACATAATCACCATCATGTTGCTCATGTCGGCGACGGCGGACAGCCTGTCTATCAATTCCGGGTCGTCCGGGTCAGTACGGCCTGCGTACATCACCTGCGCGGTCACCGCGCCGTCGTTTGCGGGGTCGGGCATAGAGTATTCGCTTTTCGAGCTCTGTTCACCGCTCAGCAGCCTTGCTGCGTAGTCGCCCAGCATGCGCACGCGGTTTTCGAGACCAGAGAACATATCGTCGGCGATGCGCGCCTCAAGCGCCGTATCGCGGCTGAGCGTCCTGTCGATTACCGCCTCCATCAGCTCCTCGGTGGTTTTGCTTATCTCCTCCTGCTGCCTTGAGCTGTTTTGGCGGCTCATGTTCACGAGCCTTTCGTTGTAGCGCACGGCGACAAAGGAAAACGCCACGGCGACGAGTATCACCGTCAGCAGAATCAGATTGAATACCTTGTTCTCAATTCCGCCTATCACCAGATTTTTAATTTTTCTCATGGCGTTACCTCCGCAAACAAAACTGCCTTTAGTTTATTATATAGCAATTCACGTCTCGTTTCAACGGGAAAAACAGATAAATAATTGAAGGTTTTTTGCTTAAAACGATGCGCACCGCAAAGGCATGCGCGCCTCAACGCAGCGGCAGTTTATGTTTTTGGATTGACAGACGGACATTTTGGCGTTAAAATATAAGGTGGTGATGTATAATATGAACATTCAGATATATTTCAGCAAGAACAGCTTTGATGTGCAGAAGGTTCGCAGGTACTTAAAGGAGCGGCGCGTGCCCTTCACAGAGGTGGAGCTGAGCCGCCACAAGCCCGGGCTCAGGGAGCTCAAGCTCTTTGCGCAGGCAGCGGGCGGCGTCAAAAACCTCGTAGACATGAACGCAAAGGGTGAAAGAGCCGACTACATAAAGCAGCTGTCCATTGAAGACATACTGCTTGACGAGCTTATGGCGCACCCCGAGGTGCTGCGCTGCCCCATCGTGCGAAACGGACAAAAGGTGGTTATTGGCTTCGACGAAAAGGTGCTCGCCGCGTGGATAAGCAACGGCTGATAACACTGAAGAGGATTGAATTCAAATGAAAAAATCGAGAAGCATCGCCCTTGCGGGCGTGTTTTCGGCGCTTGCGATAGTGTTGATGTGGGCAGGCGCGCTTACAGGCTTCGGCACCTACGCCTCTCCCCTGCTGGCCGGCATCGCGCTCATCCCGGTGGGGCTGGCGCTGGGGCGCAGATATCATCTGCTCGCCTTTATCGCCGTGTCGCTTTTGTGCCCTTTGCTCAGCGCGGACTGGGAGATGAACCTGCTGTTCACAGCGCTGTTCGGCTGGTATCCCATACTTCGCCCGACACTCGAAAAGCTCAAAAACCCGCTCAAGCTCATACTGAAGTTTTTGATTTTTAACGTGCTTACAATCGGCATCGAAATGCTGGTAATGCTGGTGATAATGCCTTCAGCTGAGCAGCCCTGGCTGCTGCTTATGCTGCTGGCGCTGGGAAACCTTACGTTTTACTACTACGACTACGTGCTGCCGCGCATAGAGCTTGCCCTGAGCATAAAGCTTAGAATCGGCGGCTGAACGGAGGAAAAATGACCAAGAAACGCAGCAATTTTCTCAAAAGACTGCTTGCGATACTGTTTGACATCGCGCTTTTGTTCGCGTGCCTTTACCTGGCCGCGCTCATGCGCGGCAATCTGAGCAGCGGCTATACCGCAGAGGCGGCCCGCAGGCTGTGGGTGTATTCGCCTTTGTTTGTCGCGCTGTACATACTGGCTCTGAACCTCGCGGGCGTGTATTCGGTCACGTGGAAGTACGCGGATCTGCGCGATATGCTCAGGCTCTTTTTCGCCTGCTTCATATGCGCGTGGATAAGCATAGGCATAAACGCGCTGTTTAACCTGCGCTATTCGCGTCTGGTGCTGGTTTTTCTGGGCGCCATGGCGTTTATTGCGCTCACGGCCTCCCGCTTCGTGTGGCTGCTGATACAAAACCTCATGTTTGCGGAGAAGACCGAAAAGCACGTGCGACGCTCACTGGTAGTGGGCGCGGACGAGCGCGGCATAGCGCTGATAAAGAGCCTGTCCGCGCTTGAGGACGGCGCGCGCCACGACGCCGTGGCGTTTCTGGACGACGACGTGGACAAGCTCTACCGCAGAATAAGCGGTCTGCCCGTGGAGGGCACGAGCGCCGACATAGTCAAGGTCATCCACTCAAAGCACGTGGACGAGGTGCTGTTCACCTCTCCCCTTAACCGGAACGAAAACAATCTGTTCATATATCTGAACGCGCTGGCCGAGGGCTGCATGGTGTCGAAGTACCAAAGCGGCGCGCTGCGCCCGCTCGAAATGAGCGAAATGCTGGACGGCGGCCGTTGGGATAACCGCGACCTCGGCCTGACCTACAGCCACAACATTGCAATCATAGGCACGGGCGAGCTGGCGCGGCAAATTGCTGTGCTCAGCTCCGAAAACGGGGCGGGCAAGGTGTTTGTGCTGGACAACGACGCGCTGCGCTTAAGTGAGATGGCACGCGAGGGTTGCTGGGTCAAGCTGGGCAGCCCCACGGGCGAAAACGGCATAAGGGACTTTTTACGCAAGGCAAAGCCCAGCTATGTATTCTACATGGCCGGCATAGGCGATCAGGACATAATTTCGGGCAACGAGCAGGCGATAGTGCGGCAGAACGTTATCGCGCCGCTGAACGTATTGAGGTACGCCGATCAGGCGCGCGCCTCCTCATTTGTATACGTCACTGACACGCGCGACGAGGCGGGCAGCGCCCGCATGTTCGCGGCCGGCGAGGAAGCGGTTCTCAGGCAGCAAAACGAGGACATGTCCATCGCCGCGGTGAGCATAGAGGGTCTGCTGGACAACGGCGCGTACCTGAGCCGCCTGTTCCGCAGAGCAGAGGCGGGGCAAAAGCTCTCCGCCTGCGAGGGCGAAACCAAGGCGTTCATATCCTGCCGCAGCGCGGCGGCGGCGCTGCTGTGCATAGCTAAAAACCGCAGTCGGGGCCGGTTTACCATTGCAAGCGACCTTGAGGCGGACGTACCCCTGCTGACAAAGGCGGTAACAAGGCTCAGCGGCTCGAGGGCCGAAGCCGAAATCACCACAGAAAAGGAAGCGCGCGAGCCGCGGCCTCAGCTCAGTGCCTGCGATCTGGACTACACCTTCCGCAGGAACGCCGCCAAGGTAAGCCTTCCCGATGAGCTGACCGATCTTCCGCCCCTGCTGCCCGATGCCGCACAATGTGCCGAAATACTCGGAGGTCAACATGTTCTCTAAAAAAACAAAATGGATTTGCGCCTCGGAGCGCTTTGTGAGTTCGCAGGACGCCGCAGCGGGCAGCGTCGACGCGCTGTGCATGCTGGCGCGGCGACAGATGAAGCTGCCCAAGCGCATAAAGCGCGCGTTTCTGACGATAAGCGCCGACGACCAGTATGCGCTCTACATAAACGGCAGGTTCGTTTCACGCGGCCCCGCCGCCTGCTACCCTCAGGAGCAATACTGCGAGCGGCTCGACGTCGCGAAATACCTGAAATTTGGTCACAATATATTTGCCGTTCAGGTGCATTACGACGGCAAAGACAGCCCGTCACGCGTGAGCGGAGACAACCGTCAGGGCTTCATAGCGGAGCTCGAGCTGGACGGAAACACTCTGCCCGTAAGCAACGAGCACGTTCGCATGCTCTGCCCCGCCGGCGCGAGCTATATAAGAGAAAACGACGTCACGGCCGAGTGGATCGACCTGCGCAGCTTCCCTGCCGACTGGACGCAATTGAAGTTTGACGATTCCGCCTGGATCAAGCCCAAAATCAAAAAGAATCACGGCTACAATTTCGTAAAGCAGCCCGTACTGCCGGGCGAGTATGTCGAGTTTGAGGTGACGAGCGCCGGTGACGGCGTATACGACCTCGAGGACAGCTACACGGGCACGCTGTGCGTGCAGGCACACGGCATCGACGGCTCGACCCTGAGCTTTTACCGCGAGGACGACAATACGCTTCTGTACAAGCTCACGCTCAACGGCAGCTCCACCGCGGACTTCAGCCTGCCCCGCAGGCTCAGGCGGATAAAGGTCGTCTCGGAGGGCGGCGCGGAGATCAGCCATCTGACCGCGCGCGTGTTGCGTTTGGGCGAAAGCGAAAACGCGCTGAGCCTCAAGACCGTGACCCCCGCGCTCGTCGAGATGGACAACCGCTGGAAGAGCGCGCTTTTGGATGATGTGTACGCTTCATTTGACGCGCCCGACGAGAAGGCGGACGAGGGCGTGCTCGCGCTGGCAAAGTCCTACATGAGCGGCGAAACCGGTCATCTGGCGATGCTGCTCAAGAACATATCGCTGAGCCAGGCCTCCGTAAAGACACTGCTCACGGGCCGCCCCGCCTCACGCTGCCGCGAGGATCGGGAAGCGTCGCTGAAGTTCGCCTGCCACGCCCTGATCTTCTATGAGCAGACTGGCGAAAGCGAGCTAGTAATCGAATTGCGCGAAACCGCCTACGGCGTGATTCGCGCCTTCTCCACCTACGCAAGGCGCGACGGCCTGCTCGAAAGCACGGACGAAAGCGGCGAAAAGGTGTGCTTAAGCCGCCTGAACGCGCTCTACATCGGCGCGCTGATTTCATACGAAAAGCTGTGTGAGGCGCTAAAGCCGAGTGCGGCGTGCATTCCGCGCCGGCGATAGAGGCGTTCAACAAGGCGTTTCTGAACGAGGACACCCTGCTCTACGACGACATTCAGGACAAAAGCGGCGCGTCCGCGCGCGGCAACCTCTACCCCGTGTACTTCGGCTTTGCCTCAGACGAAACCGTGAAAGCCGCCGCAAGCCTGTTCAAGGCGCCTATGGAGCGCGCGGACGAGTACTATCGTCTGAAGGTTCTGTCCAAATGCGGCCTTGCGGACGAGGAATACGCTCAGATAATCGGCGGCAAGCTGAACGCACCCGAGGCGGAGATATGCGCTTTCATAGAGGATATACTTTCGCTGAACCCCGATGTAATAAGCGGCAGCGTATGGAGTCACCGCCTGCCCGCCGATGCCGGCAGCCTAAGCGCCCGCGTGCAGGCTTTCAATCATCGCGCCCTGTTCACCCGCCACGGCGACTTCGTGACGCTGAAGTTCTGAAGAAGCCCCTTGCAGAAGAAAAACGCGCTCATACGGGCGCGTTTTTTACGCTGTGTATCGGCATACAAAACCGCAGACCCGCGCTATTACGGGTCTGCGGTTTTGACTGATGCTTAAGCGATGAGCTTCTTTGCCAGCTCGGCGGCGGAGGCGGCGTCGGTGGAGTAGCCGTCTGCGCCGATTTGGTCGGCGTATTCCTGAGTGATGGGCGCGCCGCCTATCATCACCTTGACCTGCTCGCGGACGCCGGCGTCCTTGAGTGCCTGAATGGTGGTCGCCATCATGGGCATGGTGGTGGTGAGCAGGGCTGACATGGCCACAATGTTCGCGCCGTCCTTGGCCGCCTGCACAAAGGCCGCGGGCGACACGTTTTCGCCGAGGTCTACCACGGTGAAGCCGGTGCCCTCAAGCATCATAGCAACAAGGTTCTTGCCGATGTCGTGCAGATCGCCTTCTACCGTGCCTATCGCCACAGTGCCCAGCGACTGAACGTTTTCGGCCATAAGCAATGGCTTGATGAGAGAAGTGCCGGCCTTCATGGCGCGCGCAGCCACCAGCACCTCTGGCACGTAAACCTCGCCGTTTTTAAACAGCTCGCCGAGCTCCGTCATGCCCTTTACGAGGCCGTCGTTAAGTATCGTGCTCGCGTCTACGCCCTCGGCCAACGCGTCCTTCACAAGCTGTTCAACTATCTTTTTTCTGCCGTCCTTTACGGCGTTGCTGATCGCATTCAAATCTGCCATTGCATTGTCCTCCGTTATGTGCGTTGAGCTGTTTATGTCTATACGGTTTTATTCTATCACAGAATAATCAAAAGCACAATACCAATCAGCAAAAATAAATTTTAAAACATTTTTGAAGTCTGCAGCCGGAGAATATATTTACCCGAACCGGCACGTGTCGTGCGCTCAAGAGGTTCAAAAAGAGCGAAGTGCTGAAAATCTGCTTATACTTTATATGATTTAACGCAGTATTTACATAACGTACTGCCATCCTCTCTTCGGCGCGCGTATAAACAAGTGATTGCGCTAAAGCAATCCAAAAAAACAAAACAGAGAGGAGATTACCGTTATGAAAAAGATCGTCGCTTTAATTCTTGCTGTTATGATGTGTGTAGGTTTTGCTTTTGCCGAAACTACGCTTGGCCAATTGGGCGCCTGGCAGGTCGCCGAGGATACCACCGTAACCGAAGAGCGTCAGGCTGTGTTTGACAAGGCGTTGGAGGGTCTCGTGGGCGTGAACTACGTGCCCGTAGCCTATCTCGCTTCTCAGCTCGTGTCCGGCACCAACCACTGCTTCCTGTGCACCGCCACCGTGGTGTACCCCGGCGCGCCCACCACTCTGGTGCTTGTGTACATCTACGAGGATCTTGAAGGCAACGCCCAGTACACCAACTTTGTCGAAATCGACATCGCCGCTCTGAGCAGCGTCGCCGCCGAATAAGCGGTTCAGGCAAATGACCGCCGCAGTCTTGATGGCTGCGGCGGCCGGCGTTTTTGGGG